>NZ_QQWY01000118.1:0-705 GCF_003950455.1 Sphingomonas sp. ABOLE | reverse complement strand
TGCAGCGGTCCGCGCTGGCCCGCGTCATGTCGATCGACGGCAAGGGTGTCACGGTCGAGACGGCAAGCAAGCAGGTGCTGACGCTGCAGCACGGCGACGCGATGCTCTCTCGCCTCGATCTCGGCTACTCGCTCAACATGCACATGGCCCAGGGCGTGACTGCTGATAAGGGCATCATGGCGCTGTCGAGTGCCGAGACGAACCTCACCAATCAGCAGCTGTTCAACGTGGGCGTCACTCGCGTGCGCTCGGATCTCACCGTGGTGGTGAACGACCAGGAGAAGGTCTCCCGCCAGCTCGATCGGAACACCGGCATCAAGACCTCGGCGCTGGAGACCGTCGGCCGCATCAACATCGATGGTCCGGGGAGCAGCGGCTCGCCGAGCACCGGCACCGGATCCAAGACCTCAAGCGGCCCATCCATGAGCTTCAGCCTCAGCTCGAGCGACCTTGGCTCGCTGCCGCCCCTGCCCCGGTTCGATGAGAAGGATGCGGCCCGCTACGCCAAAGGAGGCGACGACATGGGGCTCAGCAAGAAGCCCGACGACATGGGGCTCGGGGACGCGGGCAAGGGCGCGAAGGGGCCGCCGGTGCCAGAGAAGAATCTGGGGCTCGAACTGTGACAAGTTGCTAATTCAACAGGGGGAAAAGGGTGATTTCAAAGCCATCTACACGAGCTGAGGAACTGCTCGAGGCGAACGAGCT
>NZ_QQWY01000117.1:0-706 GCF_003950455.1 Sphingomonas sp. ABOLE | reverse complement strand
CTGAGCAGCTCGCCAGCCTCGCTTGCGGTGATCTCGCCCCGCTCGACGCGCTGCAGCGTTTCGTACCGTGACAACTCGCTCCGGCTCATCGCGACCACCGTCATCAGCGTGCCCCCAATTGCTCGGGTGGCATGCCACTCGGAAGGCGCCGACCAGAGATTGTGACATCTCTATCTGGCGGAAGAGTGACATTTGTACGTTGCGCTTACACCGGTTAGAACGCATCCAAAACGATAATAGAAATTATGTAAAGCTGCACCAGATTCGACATTGTCGAGCGTGTGGTCCTGAGCGCCGCCTAAAGCGAAATCTACCGGTAGACCATAACCCTGGGCTGCTCGCGCTCATTTGGAAGCAGGGCGCGCGCCACTTTCCTGGTGCCGCACCACAACTCCCATGCGCTCCTGCCAGTCCGCGATACCTTCTCCACCGCCTCGTTATCGTGAGCGGCTTCAACATCATCGCCAGAAACGATGTGATCGTTTTGGTTCAAGCGATAAAAGCGGTAATGCATGGCCCTACCTCCTTCGCGCCTCGTTAACCAACACCCGATCGCCAGGTCATTACGTAATACTACGCTCTCATGACCGTCATTTTGGAAGCGGAGCCGCACAGAACCTACACCAAAACTGAGGTCCGGTGTAATTGAAACTGATGATGCACCTGATGGGTGTGCCGCGAGCCGATCGACGACGATTGATCATGC
>NZ_QQWY01000116.1:0-711 GCF_003950455.1 Sphingomonas sp. ABOLE | reverse complement strand
CGTAGAACATGGGCGCCTCGGCGCCGGGCGGAATCGTGGCCTCGGCCATCGTTATGCTGCTCCGGCCGCGGCGAGCTGACGCCCGTAGGCTTCCTCGGTGGCGGTTACTTCGGCGGCCGGGATGTAGAAGTCCCGGTCATAGTTGAAGCTGTGGATGATCGTCGCTGCGATCACGCCCAGCAGGCCCAGGGATGCCAGCCACCACATGTACCAGGTCAGGCCGCAGGCACAGGTCGCCGAGAACGCGGCGATGATGAGGCCGGCACCCGTGTTCTTGGGCATGTGGATGTCGCGGTAGCCACCGGTCGGACGAACGGCCTGACGGTTCTTCATGTCGTACCAGGCGTCCAGGTCGTGGACGATCGGCGTGAACGCGAAGTTGTAGGCCGGCGGCGGGGACGAGGTCGCCCACTCCAGCGTGCGGCCACCCCACGGATCGCCCGTCAGGTCGCGCAGCTGGTCGCGGCGCAGGATGCTCACCCCGAACTGGATCAGCATGGCGAGAATTCCCACCGCGATCAGCGCGGCACCCAGCCCTGCGATGATGAACCAGATCTGGAGCGACGGATCATCGAACACGCGCAGGCGACGGGTAACGCCCATGAGGCCCAGGATGTAGATCGGCGCAAACGCGACCCAGAACCCGACGACCCAGCACCCGAAGCTGACCTTCCCCCAGCACGGGTCGAGGCGGAAGCCCATGGCCTGCGG
>NZ_QQWY01000115.1:0-781 GCF_003950455.1 Sphingomonas sp. ABOLE | reverse complement strand
CAGTCTCGCGACTGAAACCAACGCCGTCACGGCATCGATTTGAAAAACCCATTCACAATGTCAAAAAGCTCACGATCCATGGGATCGTAGGACCGCTGCCTCGGCAGCGGATCTCGTGTCTTCATCTCTGGATATTGGCTAGCGCCGTTCGCCTCAGCTTTTCGGAGAGCACGCGAAGCGTGTCTCGACGAAAAGCTGGTGGAGCCTATCGGGATCGAACCGATGACCTGATGCTTGCAAAGCAACCGCTCTCCCAGCTGAGCTAAGGCCCCGAAAGTTCCGAAAGTTCCGGGAAACGAACAGCGCACGCTTGCGCCGTCAGTCGCAGCAAAGCTGCGCCTTGTGGCGCGCTCTGCAGCGCTGGCCGTCCTGGTTTCGTGCGATTTAGCAGGGCTAAATCGCCTCGAAACTGGCGGAATGGTGGGCCGAGCAAGAGTTGAACTTGCGACCTCACGCTTATCAGGCGTGCGCTCTAACCACCTGAGCTACCGGCCCATTCGCCATCCCGAACTAGCCACAAAAGGCCGCGGGCGGCGTGAGCCAGCTCAGGCAATCGACCCCGAAGAGGTCGATATCCAGTGATGAAGGGACATGAGGACGGCGGCAAATGTTCTTTGGAATGGAGGAAGCTCTTCTCACCGGGCGAACCGATGAGCGCTTTCCGCCGATATCCTTAGAAAGGAGGTGATCCAGCCGCAGGTTCCCCTACGGCTACCTTGTTACGACTTCACCCCAGTCGCTAAGCCCACCGTGGTCGCCTGCCTCTCATTGCTGAGTTAGC
>NZ_QQWY01000114.1:0-812 GCF_003950455.1 Sphingomonas sp. ABOLE | reverse complement strand
CGCGCCGCCCTCCCCCGTTTCCTTGGCAGGAAAGAGACTGGCCAGCCCCGGGGCGATCCCTCCCCGGCGCTGGCCCTTTGTCGTGCTTTCGGGAGTGGGGTGAACCCTACTGGTTCCCCCCACGCCAGGTCGCCGCGCGCGCCACCACCAGCCTCGCCCCCGCCGGGGCTCGCTGGCGGCGTCGCGCGCGGCGACCTTCCCCCCTCCGGTAAGGGGCTGCCGCAGACTCTGATCATAGATCAATCGCGAGATCCGTAGCGGCACACCCGGCAATTTTTGCCGGCTTTTGCGACGAACCGGGAATTTCCTGCCGCCCCCTCCGGCTCGCTCGCATCGCGGCCAAGCCCTCTGGCTTGGGCGCGCTGGCTACGCCTCGCCGGCGCCCACGCTTCGCGCGGCTGATCGGCCTGCGGCCGAGAGTGGAGAGGGAAAGAGAGGGCGGTCTCAACCTGCGTGAAAGGCAGCACCATGCTCCTCTCAACCTGCATCGACATCATCGCCTTGGATTGCGCGAGGATCGCCCGTTTCGCCGAGCGACGCGCGCGCTTTCTCGACGCCCTGGACTGGTCGCAAATGACCCCGGAATTTTGCCGCCACACCTCGATGGCCGACGAGTGGGTCGACCTCGAAGCCGCCGAGGCATGGAGCTACCTCCAGCACCTCGATTCCCGCCTCGAGCGCGAGGGCGACGGCCCGATCGAGATGTTCGCCCGCTTCGTCATTCCCCCGCATCTCCTGCTCGCCGCGGTTCCCGCCTGAGCCCGCCAAAATCGGAAGGATGTCACCGTGGAAATCACCATCAAGAAGCTGCG
>NZ_QQWY01000113.1:0-906 GCF_003950455.1 Sphingomonas sp. ABOLE | reverse complement strand
GCGGGCAGCTGGCCTGACCCCTTAACTCCCCCTCCCGCGCGCGGGAGGGGGAGTTAAGGGGTCAGGCCAGCTGGCAGATATCCAGCACCTGCATGTCGGTATAATCCTGGTTCTCGCCCGCCATCGCCCAGATGAAGGCATAGGCCTTGGTGCCCGCGCCCATATGGATCGACCAGGGCGGGCTGATCACCGCCTCTTCATTGGCCATGACGATATGGCGGGTCGCCTCGCCCTCGCCCATGAAGTGCATCACCCGATCCTTCTCCAGATCGTCGAGCTCGAAATAGAAATAGATCTCGCTGCGGCGTTCATGGACATGCGGCGGCATGGTGTTCCACACGCTGCCGGGCTTGAGCACGGTGAGCCCCATCACCAGCTGCGCGCTGTCGCACACGCCGGGGATGACGAGCTGGTAGATCGTCCGCGCGTTGGACTCGGCGAGGCTGCCACGCTCCAGCGCATTGGCGTCGGCGATGCCGAGCTTGCGGGTGGTGAACGCCTGGTGCGCCGGGCAGGAGGCCAGATAGAAGCGCGCGCCTTCGCCGGCGAACGTCACGTCCTTGGCGCCCATGGTGACGTAGAGGCAGTCCTTGTTGCCCAGCGCGAAGACCTCGCCGTCCACCGTCACCGTGCCCTCGACCGCGCCGACATTGACGATCGCCAACTCGCGCCGCTCAAGAAACGGATGGCCGGCGGCCGAGGGCGGCTCGGTCTGGTCGGGCAGCTTCACCGGGCCGCTGCCCACCTGCACCCCGCCGATCACGAAGCGATCGGCATGGGTGTAGTTGAGCACGCATTCGCCTTCCCGGAACAGCCCGGAGATCAGATAGCGGTCGCGCAGTTCCTCATTGCTCACGCACGCCATCATGTCCGGGTGCGTGGCGTAATAGGTACGGTCGAACATCC
>NZ_QQWY01000112.1:0-891 GCF_003950455.1 Sphingomonas sp. ABOLE | reverse complement strand
CCTGATTTGACGTCCTGACCTGCCCCCGGTTGGCTCCCTCGCTTTGATGTAGAGTCTGCCCCAAGGAAGGAGCAGAGGAATGAGGAAGAGCCGTTTCACCGAGGAGCAGATCATCGGGATGATCAAGGAGCAGGAGGCTGGTTTTTCGACGTCGGACGTTTGCCGCAAGCATGGACTGAGCCCGGCGACGTTTTACAAGCTGAAGGCCAAGTATGGCGGGCTGGAGGTTTCCGAGGCCCGGCGGCTGCGGCAGCTCGAGGATGAAAATGGCAAGCTGAAGCGGCTGCTGGCCGAGAGCGTTCTGGACAACGCGATCCTGAAGGACCTTCTGGGAAAAGTCTGACGACGCCAAGGCAGCGACGGGACGCGGCGCTCGGCGTGATGCGGGATTACGATGTCTCGCAGCGCCGTGCCTGCGTGCTGATCGGCGTCGACCCCAAGACGGTCCGGCGAGAACGTCCGCCCGACCATGCCGAGATCCGCGAGGAGATGCGCGAGATCGCCGCCATGCGCCGCCGGTTCGGTTACCGGCGGGTTGGCGTCATGCTCGAACGCAAGGGGCACATCATGAACCACAAGAAGCTCTACCGGCTATACCGGGAGGAGGGACTGTCGGTGCGCCGGCGTCGGAGCCGCAAGCGGGCTCGCGGCAGTCGGACGCCGATGCCCGTGCCGCTGCGACCGAATGATCGTTGGTCGATGGACTTTGTGGCCGACACCTTCGGCGCCTCCCGCCGCCTGCGTATCCTGGCGATCAATGATGACGCCTGCCGCGAAAACCTGTGTCTGCTGGGCGACACCAGCATCTCGGGCGTCAGGGTCGCACGTGAGCTCGACACGCTGGTGCGTCTCTATGGCAAACCGGCCTGTGTCGTGAGCGACAACGTCCTA
>NZ_QQWY01000111.1:0-940 GCF_003950455.1 Sphingomonas sp. ABOLE | reverse complement strand
ACGCAGGCTAAGCGCGCGCCGCACCCCAACTAGCCCCCGCCCCCATCCCGCCCTATAGCGCGCGGATGCCACGCGAAATCACCGCCTATTCCAACCCTCTCATCAAGCGCATGCGCAACCTGCGCGACAAGCGCCACCGCCGCGAAGAGGGGCTGTTCCTCGCCGAGGGCCTGCGCATCCTGACCGAGGCGCGCGAGGCCGGCCGAATCCCCGAATACCTGTTCTACACCGCCGAGACCGCCCGCCACCCGCTGGTCGTCGCCCTCGTCACCGCCACCGAGGCCCAGGGCGGCGAAGCGATCGAGACCAATGCCGACATCCTGTCGAAGCTCTCCGGCAAGGACAATCCGGGCGCGGTCGTCGGCGTCTACCCCGAGTTCGCGCTCGACCTCGCCGAGATCGACCGCAGCACCGCGCCGATCTGGCTGGTCGCCGAGCGCCTACGCGATCCCGGCAATCTCGGCACCATCCTGCGCACCGGCGACGCGGTGGGCGCCGGCGGGCTGATCCTGATCGACGACTGCGTCGACCCCTTCTCGGTCGAGGCGGTGCGCGCGAGCATGGGCGCGCTGTTCACCGTCCCCGTCGCCCGCGCCCGCTGGGAGGAATTCGAGCCCTGGCTGCGCGCCGGCCCCGGCCAGCTCGTCGGCCTCAGCCTCGATACGACCCACGACTACCAGGCCCCGCGCTACGCCGCGCCGACCTTCCTGCTCACCGGCAACGAGGCGCAGGGCATGCCGCCCCATATGGAAGCCGCCTGCGATCTTCTGGTAAAGATCCCCATGCTCGGCAAGGCGGACAGCCTCAATGCGGCAGTGGCAACGGCGGTGATGGCCTATGAAGTACGCAACCAGTTCCGGAATGCTTGAGCGGGCGCGCCGCGCCGCCGCGCCCCTCGCGCTGGCGTGCGGCCTCGGCGCCGCGCTCCCCGCCGCCGCAC
>NZ_QQWY01000110.1:0-965 GCF_003950455.1 Sphingomonas sp. ABOLE | reverse complement strand
GGCCCCGACGCCGCACGAGCCGTCGTTGCGGCATTGGCCGCCTGCGCCTGCGCGTCCGTGATCGCCTGTTCGATGTCGAGCGCGGTCACGCGACGTTGTGCATCCGCCTGCGTCCGCTGCGCGGTCGCCTGCGCGATCGCCGCGCGACCATTATTGAACACTGGGATCGGGATCGACACGGTGAACACCGCCGCCATGTCATTGGTCGCTTCCAGTCGGCGGATCGCAGGCCCGACATTGAGGTCAGGGACGCGATTGGCGCGAGCAAGCCGAACGCCCGCTTCCGCGATCGAGAAATCCGCGTTCGCCGCCGCCAGCGCGAGCGTGCCGGTCGCCTCGACCGGTGCCACCGGTCCATAGATGTTCGCCCCCGGCAGGCGATCGAGCAGCGTGTCATCGAGCGCACCGTCAATCGGTCGACCGATCCGGCGCGCCAGATTGGCCCGCGCCGCCTCCGCCAAGCGAAGCTGCCGCTCCACATTGGCGTCGGCATTGATGCGCGCGACATCTGCGCGCTGTTGCTCGAGCGGGGAGGCCCGCCCCGCCTGCACGCGAACGCTCGCGGCCCGCAGCGCGTCGCTGGCGATCCGGGCCTGGTCGCGGGCTATTGTAACCCGGCGATCGGCCGCGACCGCCTCGACATAAAGCTGCGTCACCTGAAGCCGGACATCTGCCGCGATGATCGCGGCCTGGATTTCGGCCCGGGACAATTGCGCATTGGCGACCGCGACGCGGGCGCCGCGCTTGCCGCCTAGCTCGATCGGGATCGCAAAGCCGACCGTGGATTCCGCGCTGCGGACCCCCCGATACGGCCCGGAGCCGATGACATTCTCGACTTGGCCTTGAACCACCGGATTGGGCCGCAAGCCGGCGACTGTGCGACCTGCACGGGCCGCGTCGATTCCAGCTGTCGCCGCTTCCGCAGCAGGGGCCGAACCGCCCGCTGCACTGACCGCTTGGTCAAG
>NZ_QQWY01000011.1:0-126549 GCF_003950455.1 Sphingomonas sp. ABOLE | reverse complement strand
CCCATACTGTCGCAGACGATGGCGATGGCCGGCGCGTCCATGTCCTCGCTGTTGAGGACGGCGACGCGCAGTTCGGCCAGTTCGAGCGGCCTGAGAATATCCAGAACCGCCTTATCGAAAACGCGCTCGATGCGGCGCCGGGCCTCAGCGCGCGTGCAACGCCGTGCCGTCTGGTCGCGCGATGCAACCCAACCGCCAATCAGCTTGTGATGACGTGCAAGCGGCTGATCGAAGCTGACCGGGATCTCCCGGGACAAGACGACCGACCGCCCGGCCAGGTCAGCCGAGCGGGGGCAGTCGCAAGCCGTTGGGAGACTGGAGGGGCTCGGCCGGTTCGCCGTGTTGCGATGCCGGGTCGATGAGGATCTTGAGGTGGAGGGCCTGGGCCTGCGGGTCGCAGGGTGGTCCGGGAGAGCGGGTAGCGTCGCCATCGTCGAACTCGATCCATTCGAGGAGTGTCTTGCGGGGTGCGGCGGGAAGGACCGCGTCGGCCTTGCGCGCCACGGCTATCCCTTGGTGCCGACCGCGCGGCGGTACTCGGTGACATGGGTACCCGCGGTGACGCCGGCGTCGACCAGCTCGGCGTTCAGAATCGCGGGATAGAGGGTGGCATGGTAGGCGCGCAGGCCCTGCGGGTCTTCGGCAAGGTGGGGCGGGACCGGGAGGTCGATTCCATCATATCGATAAGCGCGTGCGAGGTGATTGATCTGCATGGGGCTTCTCCTGAGAATTTGAACACGGGCCGAAGCGGGGGCCGTCACCAGAGGCTTGCCGGCTCGTCCGATTTGGCCTCGGCCGGGAGCGCGTTCGGAGCTGGTGCCGGCGACGCGGAAGTGGTCGCCGTCCTTGCCGGCGCCGGTGTCGCCCTTGACTTGGCGGCCTCGGCGGACGCGGCCTTGGCGGCTTCAGCGGCTTCACGTTGGTCGGCGATCTGATCGGCGAGCGTCCTGCGCGTCGCGATCAGCTGACCGAGCGCGCCGTCGGCGCCGCGCGCGAGTTCCGCGTCGATTTCCGCTGCGCTTGCGGTGATGGAGATGGGCCGTGTCTCGCCGACCTCGAGGGCGGCCGTCGTGCCCTCGACCTTCCGAGGGATGACGGTCAGGGTCACGGTGTCGTCCGGCCCGGCGACAAGGTCGAACCCTAACGAATAGCGGTGGAGCAGCGGGAGCAGGTTTGCGATAAGCATGGTTGTTCGTCCTTGTTCGGATGCGAGGAAAGTGGATCAGGCGGCGAGCGCATCGACGCGGCGGCTGGACACCGGGGCGGCGCCGGGCGCCGCGCCATATTGCCCGTCGAGGGTCATCGCGCTCGGCAGCCGGCCCGCCCAATCGAAGCCGGCGGCGTTCAGCATGCCGGTGATCAGATCGGCCTTCTTGGAGCCGAGAAGCTTGGCGAAGGCCTTCTCGCCCATGTACGAAATCAGCCCGCACTCCCGGGCGACGAATTTCAGCTCGTCCTTGGTATATCGCTCGAGAAAGGCGCGATCGACCTGCCAGACCTGGCGGATGTCGACGTCGAACGCCCTTGCGAGATCGGCGACATGGCTGAACGATTGCACGTCGCGGGCGTAGGCGGCGCCGATCGCTGAGAGCGCCGTTGCCGCCTGGGCCTCAGTAAGCTCGCGAACCTCATCGATTTTGCCCCCGAAGCCCAGATCAGGGAACGACGGGTTGACGAGGAGGCCGGCTCGCGCCGTCAGCGTGCTCGACTTGATCTGGGAGAGCGTGCCGGTCAGCGCGGCGACGAGGATGGCGGTTCGAGCATCAGAAGCGTTATCTGCGAGCCCGCGCGCCAGCGCGGTGCGCCAGGTTGCCTCCCGCAGATCGCTTGTGCGGCCCGCGATCGACTTCGCGGTGACGCTGGGGCCATTGGCGTTCGCGTTCGATCGCACGGTCGCGCGACCTGACGGACTACCCGGCGCGAGCGCGGCTCGCCGAGCGGTCGCCTCGACCCCGTCCGCTCGCTCATCTTCCTGATCCTCGGCCTCGTCAGCCTCGTCGAGATCGTGTTCGTCGGCGGCGTCGTCGGCTGAGGCGGAACGGTCCTGCTCCTCCTGACGGGCCTGCTCTACCGCGTCCGTCTTGAGCTGGAAGCATGCCGCGTTGGTGCAATGGCCATCGTCGACGTGGGTCTCGAAGAGCGCGCGTTGGGTCCCGGAGTTGAACGGACAGGTCGTGCATTCGGACTTGTCGAAACAGGCGTCGGCAAGATTCTGGGTTACGCGCATGAGGAGGTCGCGGGTCTTCCCGATGTCGAGGCCGGCTCCCAGGATGGTATCGATCGCCTTGTCCTGCTTGTCCGCCGGCACGGCGGCGAGCAGTTCGGCGTGGCCGACCTTGATGCGGCGCTCGTCGAGCGCGAGCTTCACCGCGTCCGAAAGGTTGGCCAGCGCGAGGCGGCGGTCGAGCTTGGCGCGAGACCAGCCAAGACGCCGGCCGGCCTCGCCGCGGTCGTTCTGGCAGGCGGCGAGGACCCGGACCGCGGCATCGGCCTGCTCGGTTTCGGAGGCGTCATCGCGGATATCGTTTTCGTCGATGGCCGCCTCGAGCGCTTCCTGGTCGGTCATCTCCCGGATGATGACCGGCGCTTCGCCGTCCGCACCGAACGCTTCGAGCGCGGCGCGATACCGCCGCCCGCCGGCGACGATGATGTAGCGATCTTCGCCATCGTCCGCCGGACGCACCAGAATCGGCTGAAGCATGCCGCGCAGCCTGAGCGACGCGACAAGTTCGTCGTGCTTCTTGCTGTCGAAGTAGCGGCGCGGGTTGTAGCCGATGGCTATCCGGGCGAGTGGGACGATGGTGGTCCCGGTGGGCTGGGGTGCGGTCACGGCCGATCTCCTTGCAGGGTAGCGGGGCACCTCCGTCGGGGATGGGTGCCTCACTCTGGCGAGCCTCATGCTCACCCCGTTCCTGCCCCCCTCCCCTCTCATCAGCCGGCGAGCCGCTCGCGGTAGATGTCAGTCGCCCATTGCTCGATCCACGGAGCCGTCACCTCGTCGTGATCGAGATCCCCGCTCTCGATGAGCTCGCGGATCTCGGCTCGGGCCTGCGCGATCGCCGTTTCCCAAGGGGCCGTCGGGACGGAATCGGGTTCCGCAGGCCGATGGTGCGGCAGGCGCAAAGGGTGGCTGGCAAGGCGTCCGAGCTGTGCGCCCACCCACCGCGCCATATGGTCGGCCACGAAGCGGTCGCTCTTGGACACACGGGCCTGGCGGGCGGCCTGTCGGGCGCTGATGCCGTATGCCTGGCTGTCGATCGATGCGACCCGGTGCTCGAACGGAAGCAGGTATGGCAGCGCCGAACCCTTCACGCCAAATGCGTGCAGCCGGACCCCCCTGGGCAATATCTGATCCAGATGGTCGATGACGGCGATGACCCCCTCCGGACCATGGACGTCTCGCCGGCACATGCTGCCTACGCCGATCAGCGACCCGGGCTTCAGCGATCCCCACAGCGCCTCTATGCAGCGCTCATAGTCTTCCGGTCGGCGGCCCTGGATGACCGGCATCAGGGTGTCGGCGATGCCGTGATCCTGGGCGAGACGGCGACAGTCGAGATTGGCGCGGATCGTGCGCGAGAGGCGGTCGATGACCTCTTCGCGGTCGCGAGCGATTTCTGCCTCGACGCAATAATCGGCGCTCGCCCACCACCGAAAGGGAAAGGCGGCCGCGAGCGCGACATAATCGGCGAGCGACCAAGGGAAGCCGCCGTATCGAGCCGCCGCGACGAATCCGGCAGAGTCCAGGCAGAGCGCCGTCAGTCCCTTGGCATTCCTAAGCTGGGAAAGCCGCCACCCGTCCCATTCCCGCCACCCCCGCCGTTCTGTCCAGCGAGACAAACCATTCGCGGAAATGAGCGCGGGCTGCTGCAATGCGCGAGCTTGGGCGAGGATCGGTCCCTCGCTTAGGTGCGGCAGCCCGACGATGATCTCAATCGGCATAGCGGGCTCCTTGGGCTTGGTGATATTGACGGCCCGGCGCGTTCACGATACGTTCTGTGGCGCAGGAGATTTGCCATGACGACGACACCGTTCCGCGAGCGCTTCGACCTCGACATCACGCTGCGCGATGCGGCGCTGGATTCCGAGAACCGGCCGACGCGCCGCATGATCGCGAACGCATCGATCGGGATGCACGTCGAGGACGCCTATTATTCGGTTCGTGAACTGCGCGAGGCTGTGAACTGGGTTCATGAGGGCATCCCCGCCGGCAAGGGGAAGCTGTCCGAGATTCTCGCCAACGACGGTGCCGACGACTTCCAGCGTTGCGTCTATTTCTGCCTGGCCGGGCGAGGCGTGGTGGCGATGCTCGACGATCTGGAATGGCTCGAGGATCTGCTCGAACGCCGCGGCCGGGTCGCGGGAGAGCAGGGTCGCCTGAAGGCGACGCGGATGCCGCTCGCCAATCCCTATGTCGCCGATGCGCCGGACGGTCCGATCGTGAAGCTGGACGCCGCCTTCGAGCAGGGCCCGTCATGGTGGGCCGATCCGACCCTGTCCGTCTGAACGGAGGTCGGTAGTCATACCTTGGGCCTAGAAAGGGCACCTGCCGCGGGCCGACGATGGCGCCGCCCTCCTCGCTTTGAACGCTGGGCCTCAAAGCACCATCTCGACTTCGACACGCTCGCCAAACGTCGGCCAGGTGCAGACCCGGAAAGGCTGGATCGGGTTGGTGGTGCGCACGATGCTGACGCGACCCGGCCGCTCGTCGAACAGCCGGGATGCGACACGGTGGGCGTTTTCGCGACTGCACAGGAGCAGACGCTTGGGGGACAGGCCGGTGCTCAGGTCAAGCATGTCAGATCCTTTTCGGAAAGCATGATACCGGCGGGGCTCAGGCGAAGATCGTCTTGTGGACCTTCGTGGTCGGCACGATCCGCCATTGCCGCTCCATTAGGCGGCTGATCCGGTAGCGGCCGCGGGTCTCCGGGTCGCGAAGGGTCACTCGGCGCCCCTGCTTCTCGACAATGAATTCCTGGCCGACATGGCCGTCGGAAAAGGTGACCGGCTGCTCCAGCCGGATCCGATCGCCGTCCGAGACCTTGCGCGAGCGGCGTTTCAGGTTCTCGGCGCAGCGACGACGCCAGTCGAGCGCGTGCTCCTTGTCGGTCGGCGTCAGCAGGTCGAGGATGTGCTGGGGGCATCCGTCCTCGCAAGGCCCCATCGACTCGGTCATGTCCTTGTAGCCGAACTGCTCACGGGTCTTGCTGCCTGGGTTCCAGAGAACCTTGCAGATGATCGCGAACACCTCGCCGCCGGCACCGTTGGTCATCACCTGCGCCGCGGCATAGTAGGTGCGGTTCTGTGGGCAGGACGAGGCGAGCACCCTGAGACCCGAGGTGCCCCCATCGACCTCGCGGCTGTAGGTGAACTGGTCGTCGAGATAGGCCTTTGCCGAGGCGTGACCGCCCATCGACGTGAAGGGCATGGTGAGCCAACCCATGAGGGGGTCCTTTCGCAAGCGGGAGGGATCAGGCGGCCTCAGCCAGCGGATCGCCGGGAGCGGACACTGGCGCGCCCTCGTCCCGATGATCGCTGCAGAAGGCGAGGAGATAGTTGAAAGCCTGTTCGGCCTTGGCCGCGGCGTGGATGATCGCGGTCTTGTCCGCGCGCAGGATTCCGAGCCAGTGGGCGACATAGCTCGCGTGATTGTCGTGGAGCTCATTGGGCAATCCGAGCTGTGCGCAGATGAGACCGCTGCCGATCTCGGCGACCAGCTCCTCAAATGCGTATGCCTGGTCCCCGAACCGCTTGCCGAACGTCCGCGCGAGGCGGGCGGTGCCGCCCGACCAATGCGTCGTCTCGTGCGCGCGCACCGAAGCATAGTGGTCCATTGTCCTGAAGGACCGCTGGTGCGGCATCTGGATGTAATCGAAAGTTGGGTGGAAGAAGGCGCGATCGCCCCCGTGGCGCACTTTGGCAGGGACAGCTCCGAAAAAGGCGTCGATCGCGCCTTGACGGTCGGACGGGTCGCCAGGATCGATGATGTCGGAGCCGGAATAGAAATAGGCTGGAAGACCATCGATCTGATCGGCGTTGAAGACGACATAGTGCCGCAGGAACCGGATATTCCTTTCGGTCTCGGCGCCCGTAACGGGATTGGCCTCGGTCTTTTTGAAGTTGGAATAATAGACCGAGAGTGAGCCGCTTTCGCCGCGGCGGACATTTGCGCCAAGGGCCTCGGCCTGGCGGTAAGTCATCCAATAGCGGGATCGATAGCCATTCGCGTCGGCGATCGCCCAGAGATAGATGGTGTTGATGCCGGTGTATGGCGTGCCACAGTGCCGCAGCGGTCTGCCCCCGGCGCCGGTGACGCGCCACGGTCGGCTCCAGGGCGCAACCCCTTCCTCCAGTTTGCGGATGATGAGACTGGTGATCTCGGCCGCGACGTCGCAGCTCGGTGTCGATTTGGCGCGCATGATGATGGGCTCCGGTCGCATGACGGGATGGCCGCCGACGCGGGCGCGCCGACGGCCAGTTTCTCGCGGTTGTTCGGATGGCCGTGGCCGGGTGGTCAGGCCTCGACCGGTTCGAAGAGCTCGCCGCCCTCGGCCTGCGAGCCGCGTTCGGCGTCATCGGACGGGTCTTCGGCATCGCCGTCATCAGCGGGATCGATGACCTTCGCGTTGGCATCGTCGAGGAAGCGCATCGCATTGGGAACCCAGGCGAGCGCAGCCTGCTTGACCTCGGGTTCGACGATCGACTCCCCGGCGAACAGCTTCTGGCAGCTTTCGGAGATCTCGGTCTTCTTGAGCGAAGCGTGACGGGCCGTAAGCGCCGGCCCCCCGACATCGTGGAGGAGGCTGAGGATCGTGCCCTTGTTCACGCGGTCGAAGAAATTCTCCGAGGTCGGCCGCCACCAGCCCGCGACGTCGACCTCGAGGATCGTGGCGATCCGGTTGTGAAGCGGAACCTGGACATTGGACGGGCCGGGCTTCGCTTCGAGCGACAGCGCGACCATATAAGCGAGCCAGTTCGCCTTGCTATCATCGTCGAGAGCGCGGAACCCCTCGAAACGATCCACCTCGCTGTCATGCTCGGTCCACGCGGCGTCGAGACCATCATGGGCTTCCGCCAGGTAGGCGCGTGCGCGGGAGCTGGGCATATCTCCGACCATGGGATCCTGCGGACCCATCGCGCGAATCGTCGTGCCGTACTTGACGGCGCCGTCGGCGGGACCGCCAGATGAGCACATCCGGGCGTCGATCATCACGAACAGCGCGAAGTCGAGCGCCAGCGCGGGCTGCGCCAGGAGGCACGAAGCGAGGATGTCGCGTCGCTGGATCGCAAGCTCATCATACAGCCGCCCGCTGAGTGGCTTTCCGCCGGGCGCCACCGCCTCGGGCCGACGGCCCGGCTGCGCGGAACCACGATCGGCGACGCGAAATCCTCCGGTCGGCGAATCTTCCCGACCCGCCTCGCCGTCACGAGCAGTATCATCCTCGCCCGTGACGGGTTCGCGCGGCTTTTCGATGAGGATTTGCTGCTCGCTGTAATATTGCGAGTCGAGCCGCATCTCGCCTTGGGGGGTGAGGACGAGGAACGCTCCCACATGGGCTTTCAGCTCGTCCGGCAACACCGGTGGGCGATTCTCGATTGCCTCGGCCTCGGCGATCAGCCGATCATCTTCCTGGTCGAGCAGCTTGACCGCCGCCTCCGACAGATCCGCATCCTGCATCTCGGCCTCGAGAGCACCGCGACGCTCGGCGATTTCGGCAAGCCGAGCACTCTGGGCCGCGGTCAGTTCCGGCGGCTGAAGAATGACGCGGTAGAGCCCGTGGGCGGCATTGTGCGTGTAGTTGCTGGCGATCGGGCGGATCCAGGCGAGCCCGGTCTCCTCACCGATCCGCCGGGCCTCGGCCTCCATGATCTCGCCGGCGAGACGATGGGCGATCTCCGGATTGACCCAACGGTCGTTGCCGTCTGTGAAAAGGTCGCCGTCGATCTTGCCGCCGGCAGCACGATAGCGCGGTTCGCCGACCAGCATCGCGATGGGGTCGCTGGCTTTGAGCGTCTCGTTTTCGATGACCCGGCGGATCGTGTCCGCGGTCACCTCACTGTGCTTATACGTGTTCCAGACGAGGAGCTGCTTCTCGCGATTCTCGGTCGAGGCGTATGCCTTGGCGATATCGAGCGTGATCTCGCCCTTGCTCAGCGCCTCGAAGATCGGCTCGGCGAGAGAGGCGAGCCGCAGGCGACCTTCCACGAAGCGACGGGTGACGCCGAACCGCTTGGCAACCGCATCGATGTCGCCACTCTTGCCGATGAAGTGCTGGAAGGCGCGGCATTCTTCGGCCGGCGTCATCTTGAGCTGATGAAAGTTGGTGGCGGTCGAAGTCTCGGAGAGTTCGGCATCCTCCCCCGTCAGCACCATGACAGGCACGTCGTAGTCCGCCTCCGAGATCGTGCCGCGCTCCGCCAGGAGACGGAGCGCTCGCCAACGGCGGCCGCCGTCGAACACCTCATAGGTGCCGCGCGGCTTTTTGGCCGGAGTGACGAGAAGGTTCTGCAGAACGCCCTTCGCCTCGATGCTCGCGGCCATGGGTCCGATCTGGAGCTGCTCGTCCGGCGCTGTGCGAACGTTGATTGGCGAGAGACGCAGCTTGCTGAGTTTGACGGTCTGGATCACGGGGGAAACTCCTCATGGCGTCCGGCAAGTTCCGGACACCATCCCCGACCCCCCTTCCCTCTCTCTGGCTCAGAGCGCTCCGGGAGGGTGGACGCCGCCCCCGCGTGCTCGCTCTCGGTCGCCTCATGCTTCGAGACATGCGCACAAAAACGAAGGGCCGCCCTTTCGGACGACCCTTCCATTGTCCTGCCTGAACGGGCAGCTCAGTCGAGCCGGACCCCCGAGGCGGAGGTCTTGCTCATGAGAGCCGCCGCACGCGGCATGTGACAATGAGACATCTGACCACCTCCTTTCCGTTGTTGAACGATCGCTAAGATGTGGGCGCGCAACGCGAATTTTCAATCCTGCGAATATTCGGGGTGGCTTATTCAGCATGTGCGATGGCCGCCTCAGGCAGCGGCGCGCAGTATGCGATCGAGCGTGTCGCCGGCCGTTGCCATGGGCAGGAAGACGCGGGTTCGGTACTGGATAACCTCGGTGAAACAACCCAGGGACTTGAGCCATGCAAGTTGCTGCGATGGTGCGCCGACCAGTTCGATCCGCTGGGAGCCGTTCACCAGGGAGCGTTTGATCGTCATCGGGAACGGCCGGGTCAGATCAACGCTGCGTCCCGACGAGGCGGACTTGACGATATCCGTGGGTGGCATGTTCTCGGCACGGTCGATGCCGAGCCTCGTGAAGAGTTGCACGACATGCTCGTCGAAGACGAGCCGTCCGAGCCAGCTGTTGCCCGCCTTGTCCGCGATCCGGTTGACCACGAGATGATCGCTCGGCAGCGCGGACCAGATCGGGAGCAACAAGCCGGTCGCGAGCCGAATGGTCTCGGTGTCGACCTTGTTCGCTGCTACTTCTGCCTCTTCGAGCCACTTTCGACAAAAGGCGTCGCGGTCGATCGTCGTCCAGGCGCTCTCGAACAGCTCCTGCTCCCGCATGTATTCACGCCGTGTCGGCCGCATTAGCTCGAAGCGCGGGATCGGCGTTCCCTCTTTCTCCTCCATGAGGGCGCGGGCACGCGTCTGCAACGCGACCATGCCGGACTTCCCGTTGATCAGGAACTCGGCGGTGGCATCGCTGTTCGCGATATGGAGGATGCGGTCCAGCGCGACCGGCGTCCTGCGATGAGCGATCTCGATCGTGAGCAGGTGTGATGTCGCCCCACTGACCGGATCAGTTCGCAAAAGTGTGTCATCCACCAGCGTAGCGGTATCGACGAGGATCGTCTCGACTCCGACGTCGAGACGCCCGGCGTCGCGCGCGGCCGAGACACGGGTTTCGACCAAGGAAAGAAACTCATCGAATATCTTGTTCTGAAGGGCGATCGGGAGCGCCAGGATCCGGTTGAGCCAGCGCTGGATGGGCGGGAGCTCATCCTTCATGACTCCGTCCTTGTCGCAGAGCTCTAGGCCGGTTCGGCGTTCGAACTCGCCATGCGACACGCTGGTCAGCTTGCCGCCGACGAGCAGATGAAACCAGGTGACGAGCGCCGCGCAGGCATATTCGCTCTCGAGATTGTCGGCGGGATCAAAGAGGTTTTGCCCGCCGGTCTGGCGCTGGCCGCGGGTGAGAGCGCCCAGGCTGTCGAGGCGGCGCGCGATCGTGCTCGTGAAGCGTAGCTCGCCTTTGCAGTCGGTTGTGACGGGCCGGAACAGCGGCGTGCTCGCCTGATGCGTGCGGTGCGTGCGACCCAGGCCCTGGATGGCTCGGTCGGCTCGCCAGCCGGGCTCCAGCAACAGGTGAACTCTCTGCTCCTGGTTCGGCACATCGCGCGAGGCATGGTATGACCGACCCGTCCCGCCGGCATCGGAGAAGATGAGGATCCGCTTGCGGCCCTGCATGAACGCGGCCGCTTCAGCCTGGCTCGTCCGGGTAGAACGGGTCTCGAGCTTCTGGCGGCCGTCAGCCGTCGAGACGAGCCGCTTGGTCCGCCCCGTGACCTCGGCAACGGTGTCATGGCCGAACTGTTCGAGCAGGCCGTCGAGTGCGGAGGTGATCGGAGGCAGAGCGCACAGATCTTCTATAAGCCGTGAACGCGCGGCCTCGGCCTCCGGGTTGTACACGGGATTCCCAGCTTCGTCTTCCATGGGCACAGAACGCTGCGTGCCGGTATCGTCCGTGAAGACCCGCATCTGCCGGGTCGGAAAGGCGCGCTCGAGATAGTCGATCACATATTCGCGTGGCGACAGATCGATCTCGAGCTCGGCGCGCTCGTCGGGGCTCAGCGCGTCGAGACGACGATCAAGGATCGACTCAGCTGTGGTCACAAGCTGCAACACGACGGACTGGCCGTTCGCAAGATGCTGGCGGACCGCCGCGATCACGGTTGGAAGCTTCATGGACAGCAGGACTTGGCCGAAGAAGCGCTGCTTGGTCGATTCGAAGCGCGAGCGGGCTGACGCCTTGGCGCCACTGTTCAGCGTGGCGTTTTCCAACCCGTCGACGACGCCGGTGAGTTCGAGAGCCCGCTCCATGTTCTGGTGAATGATCGACCAGGCGTCGGCATATGTGTCATAGATTTCGATCTGGGCCGGGGTCAGCTCGTGCCGCAGAATCTCGTACTCGACGCCCGCGAAACTCAACGCTCGCGCCATGTAGAGACCGGTCGCCTTGAGATCGCGAGCAACTAGCTCCATCGCCGCGATGCCGCCCTTGCGGATGCCGCTGATGAATTGCTCGCGATCGGCAAAGGCGGTTTCCGGTCCCCAGAGACCGAGGCGCACCGCATATGCGAGATTGTTGACGTCGGACGCGCCCGTCGCCGAGGCATAAAGCACGCGCGCACCGGGAAGCTGGTTCTGGAGGAGCACGCCGCAGATGCCCTGCTGCGATCCTTCCTTGGCGCCAAGGGCGCCCTCCCCGCCCGCGACCCCGCCCATTTCATGGGCTTCATCGAACGCCAGCACGCCTTGGAAGTCGGCCCCCGCCCAATCGACGATCTGCTTCAGCCGGCTGTGATCGCCGCGCATCGAGCGGAGCGTCGGGTAGGTGACGAGAAGAACTCCTTGCTCGAGCCTGATCGGCTCGTCGATGTTCCAGTTGGAGATCGGCTGGATGTCGCCGCTGAGGCCGCCAAGCGCAGTCCAATCCCGACGCGCATCTTCGAGCAACGGCGCATTCTTGGTGACCCATATGTTGCGACGGCGGCCCTGGAGCCAGTTGTCGAGGATGCAGGCGGCAATCTGGCGTCCCTTGCCTGCACCCGTCCCGTCCCCGAGGAAGAAGCCCTTGCGATAGGCTTCGCCGTCCTCGGCAAGGGTCAAGCCGACGCCTTCCTTGTTCGGCTTGAAGCGGCCGGGGATCGTCTGCGCCCAGGCATGTCCCGCATAGACGACCGTTTCGAGCTGGGAGGCGGAAAGCAGGCGCTCGGAAACGGTGCGCTCGGGGAGCGAGGGGACATAGTCGGGGATCGGCGCCGGGATCGATCCCATCGCCACGGATTCGACCAGCGCGGTCGGATGCTCGCCGGCGGTGGCGAAGCTGATCCGGCTTGGCCGGTAGGGAAGATAGACGCCGGTCTGCTCGAGGAGCGGTGCGGGTGTCGCGAGCTTCTCATATTCGACGGGGAGCACATCGTTACGAACGGGCGCGTGAAAGGTGCGCGGTTCTGGGCGGCTGCTCTTGACCGCGCGAAAAAGCGAGATGCCGCCCGACCGCTTTGGCGCCGGCACGGGCTCGTCTCGACGGGGCCTCGATCTTTCGGGAACGCGTAGCGCATCGAGAAGCTCGGTCACGGAGGAGCGCTGGATCACGGACGGCGGTGCCTTGCCGGGGACCTTGTCGATCACGAACAGTCGGATGGCGATCGACGTCCCGTGCTTCAAATAGCACTTTTCGAGCCGCACCGAGGTCTGGACGGTGACATTGCGCAGCACCGTTTCGTACTGGTCGCGCATCCTGGCGCTGGGCCCGAACCAATCAGGCATGATCGCAACCAGACGTCCCCCCGCCTGCAGCCGGCGAAGCGCAGCCTGTAGATGGCGGACCGCAGCATAGTCGTCGGCGCCGCGCCCGAGGGAGCGCGAGAACGGCGGGTTCATGAGGATGAGCGAGGGTCGCTCGGCAGCAGCCAAGGTCGAGTTGATCGTTGCGCCGTCCTCGCCGGAGATCGTGGCCTCCGGGAAGACGTGGTGCAGCCGCCCGCGGCGGAGGGGATCGAGTTCGTTGAGGTGGAGAGCTTTGTGTGGCCCGGTTTGAGCGACAAGCAATCCGTTGCCGGCGCTCGGCTCGAGGATGACGTCATCGGGCTGGACGTCCGCAAGCAGGACCGCGACGGCGGCGATGTCGACTGGCGTTGAAAATTGCTGCCAGTCGAGTTGCTCCTCGCTCCGCACCGTCTGGGTCGGGAGCCGCTCCGAAAGTGCGACCAGGCCGCTGACTTGAGCAAAGGAATTCAAGCCCTGGCCGCTTGAGCGAAGGTGTAGGGCGAGCGCATGTTCGAGAACCTCGAAGCTCGTGCGCTGAGTCCAGCGGCCGTCGGCATCGGACCCGCCGAAAGCGGTGACCATGATATCATTGATCAGGCGGCGGCTGATAGCGCCGTCCGCTGCGAGGTGCGGTAGGAGCAGACGCGCGGCATGATGGTCGGCGCGATCGGCCGCGTGGAAGAGGTCGGTCATTTTGGGATCTCCTGCGAGGCTGCACCTTCAGCAGCATCACGCTCTCGATCCCCCTCCCCTCTTCCACCCCGGAGCGCCTAGACACTGATGCCCTGGACGACCGCGTCGAGGACTTTCGCCCAATCCTTGAACTTTGCCGGGGGTGGTGCCCGGCGGATGGTCAGACCCGGCCGTCGGTAATGGATCTCGGCCTTGTCGGCCGCGCGTCGGCCTTCGGCGTCATTGTCCTGGGCGATGAGCAGTGTATCGATTGCTGACGGGATGATCAGTTGATTAAGACGCCGTGCGCCGAGAGAAGCCCAGCAGGGGATGGCGTTGAGGCGAGCGAACGCGTCAGCGGTTTCGAAGCCCTCGGCAATCGCAAGGATGGTGCCCCCCTCCCCGCCCCGCCACGAGCCGTTCCCAGGCATGCCGAGCATTACCTTGCGCGTATAGTCGGCGGTCGCTTTGTTGAGAAAAATCCGCTGAATCGCGACCAGTCGACGGGTCTCGCGCACGGCGATCAGCAGGGCCGGCTCGAATACCGTCTTCGGCTTCGGCATGTACGGGCACCTCGGATGAAAGCGCACCTCGCGTGGCGGCGGAAGGAGGTT
This sequence comes from Sphingomonas sp. ABOLE, assembly GCF_003950455.1. Lineage (NCBI taxonomy): Bacteria > Pseudomonadati > Pseudomonadota > Alphaproteobacteria > Sphingomonadales > Sphingomonadaceae > Sphingomonas > Sphingomonas sp. ABOLE. The sequence continues at coordinate 112,714 of NZ_QQWY01000011.1, read as the reverse complement.
GCGGCGAGCGAGATAGCGCTCGGCCAGGGTGCCTCGAACATCGACAGCCTGCTCCCAGAGCCGCTCGATATTGGCCGGGCGCTGCGGACCGGTTGCGTCGGGCGCCGAATAATGGCGACCTGGTCGGACTCGGCGGAGTTCCCTCAGGACGTCCTCTCGCGAGCATCCGGCAAAGCACGTGACGAGGATCCCGCGATCACCTTGGCGGATCGATAGGCTTGGATCGCTGTCGCTATGAGCTGGGCAGCGGCACATCGCGATATAGCCGTTCCAGGTACCGCCGAGCGTCCCGACGATGTCGACTAGTTCCTGCGTCGGCCTCTTGGCTGTAAGCGGCATAGGTTCACCTCCTGCTCGCCAGCCTAGACCCCCCTCCTCTCCTCAGCGTCGCGGCCGTTGTCGACGGAGGCGACTCGGGTGAACTTCCTCAAAGAATCATCTTTAAAAACGCCGCTGCTCGCAGCGGAAGGATTCGTGATTCTAAAGATTCAGATTCAGGGTGCGAAAAGCACTGTGAAATCAACGGGCTGCGGCGCTTTGCCTGACCGGACGGGGGTGTTTGACTGACCCATTGGGGGCTTCAACCTGTCCCGTTGGGGGGTGATACCTGACCTGCCGGGGCAATCCTGACCGATTGGGGGGACCGTGGTTTTGGGCGGGGCTTTGGCCCAGTTTTGATGCGCGCTGATCGGCAAGGCGTCTGGAAAGGCGGTTGGGGGGCATCGTTCGGGCGTCGCCGCTCGACTCGGCAGTCTTCCTCGAATTATTGCCGATCGACATGCAAATTTATCCTGACCAATTGGGGGAGGCCGAGGGGCGGATGATCCTGACCTGACTTGACGGAAGAGGTCAGGTCAGGCAGCAACTGCGCACCGGAGACTCACATCTGAACGTAATCATGGCATGGAAACCGACGCTGGCCAAATAGATCAGGCTGTAGACCAAACCGGCGACGAAGCATCGCCAGGTCGTGCGATGCGAGTTGCGGCTGCGCTGAAGGCCAAAGGTGGCGATCAATTCGCTAAACCAGGCAACATCATCGAGGTTAAGTTCGTCAAGGGCGAGTCTCTTAGTCTGACAGCCTCACGATTGCTTGCGCTGATGATCCTGACTGCGGGCGGGGATGCCTGGGAGGATCGTCCGCATCGCATGCGAAAGGCGGACATTCGCCGGGGTCATAAGGGCAATGAGCGTATAAGCGACATGTTGGAGGAGCTCCATCGCACGCTGTTCGCGGTCGACGACAAATCGTGGCGAGGGAAAAAGGCGACGCTTCGCTTCTCGCTCATTTCGCGGTCGCGCGAGGAGAGCGAAGAGGACGGTGGCGAGGCGGGCTGGATCGAGTGGGAGTTCACACCCGACGCGCGAAAGCTGATTCAGGCTTCCGAGACCTATGCGGTGCTAAACCGACAGGCCGTTCTTGGCTTCAGATCGAGCTACGCCCTTAAGCTCTATGAGCTTGGCGCGCTCCGGCTGCATCGTCGGCAGGCCACATGGAAGGGCGACATGCAGGCGCTCCGGGCCGCGCTCGGCATTCCACCGGAGGTCTATGCCGACTTCGCCCAGTTGCGGCGGAAGGTGCTCGAAAAGGCAAAGGCCGAGATCGACCAGCTGGCCCATTTCAGGGTGGAGTGGCGGGAAATCCGGCAGGGGCGCACGGTCACTGAGCTTGAGTTCCGGTTCGAGCCCAAGGGCGCGCCCGAAGTCATCGAGACGGTGGACGAGCTGAACCGGCACTCATCGGGGCGGGAAGCGAGGCGTGACGGTAGCGTGGAGACGATGAGCGTCGCAGCGGCCGGGCAGGGGAAGATTTCGGCGCCAACGAAGGTTCTCCCCAAAGCCAAGCCGGAGGAAAAGACGTTCCCGCGAGGGTCACTTCATTTTGGCGAGGATGAACTCCTGGCGATCGGCCGTGCATACGGGGGTGGCTGGGACATCAACATGATCGCGGACGCCTATCGCGAGCATATGGGTGAGCGCCTTGGGAAGCTCCGGGGAGCCAAGATGGTCGCGTCTTGGAAGGGGTTCTGCGAGGGCTGGGTCAACCGTCGGGGGCGTCCCTGAGAGCAAGAATTGCACGCGTGCAATTTCGATGATCCCCCACCGAGTCAGGATGGTGGGTGAAACGTGAGTTTCGCCCGCATCACGGCACAACGACTTTCGAAAGTTCGTCATTTCTTGACCGAAAAGCGCAAGTCGGTGTACCACACGCCGAATTGCGAAAGGTAGGCATGTGGCTAACGGACTCGAGATAGAGGAAGCCGAGCGGATCGTCTCGGTTGCGACGCTTGCCAGTCGAACGTCCTCAGTGCTTGAGAAGCTGCGCGATTCGGCCCGTAGTGCGCGGGCTGATGACCGGCGCGAGCCGACCTTTACGATCAGCAAGGCGGCCGAGCTGGTAGGTCGAACCCCGGCGGCGATCCGCGATGCGGAGAAGGACGGACGCCTGCCCGAACCATCGCGGACCGACACCAATCGGCGCGAACGATATACGTTGGCTCAGCTGAACGACATGCGAGGCGTCTTCGGAACCCGGCCCTATCGTGCGCCAAGTGATCCGTGCTGCGTCGTTGCCGTTCAGAACTTCAAGGGTGGGGTGGGCAAGTCCACGGTAGCGGTCCACCTTGCCCAATATCTTGCGATCCGGGGCTATCGCGTTGCTCTCGTGGATTGCGACAGCCAAGCCTCCGCAACGACGCTGTTCGGCTACGTTCCCGATCTCGACCTCGACGAGGACGATACACTCTATCCGTTTCTCCGGGAGGGCGAGCGGTCATCGCTCGATTACGCACTGCGCAAGACGCATTTCGATGGCCTGGAGCTGATCCCGGCGAACCTCCGGCTGTTCAACTCGGAGTATGAGCTGGCCGCGCGCATGGCGCGGGGAAGCGACGGGCTCCTTGACCGCTTGAAGGAGGGCATCGAGAGCATTTCGGACCGGTTCGACGTGATCGTGATGGATCCGCCGCCGGCGCTGGGCGCCATCTCGCTGTCGGTTCTTCGCGCGGCGAACGCCCTTGTCGTACCGGTGCCGCCGACGGTCATGGATTTCTCGTCAACGGCGGCATTCCTGTCGATGCTAGATGAGACAATCGAGCAGCTTGCCGAGCGTGGTTTGGCGCCGGAGCTTCAGTTCCTACGGTTCGTCGGCTCTAAGGTCGACGAGAACAAGTCGATGCAAAAGGAGCTGCTGCATTTGATGCGGACGCTGTTCGGGCATGCGATGGTACGGACACCACTCAAGGATTCGGCCGAGATCGACAATGCAACGGCGCGGCTGATGACCGTGTATGAGCTTGATGGACCTGCGACCAGCTCGGCCGTTCGCAATCGCTGCCTTGGTTATCTCGACGGCGTGAACGCGGAGATCGAAGTCGATATCAGGTCGATGTGGCCAAGCCATCAGGCAGCTTTGCGCAAGGCTGCGCTGGCGTGAAAATCCGAAATTGCACGCGTGCAATTTTGAGAGAACAAGGAACAATTGCACGCGTGCAATTCGGTAGAGGGAGGCTCGAATGAGCAGGAAAAACACCGGCTTTGCGGCCGATCTGGCGGCGGGTATCGACCTGTCCGAGGAGACTCCGCCGCCGCGTCGCTCGGGCCTCGCTTCGAATGTGCTCACGGGGCGCTCCAATAGGCTCGCAGACCTTGCTTCCGGCGCGATCGTCAATCGCACGCATGAGCTTGTCGATCCGGCGCGCTGCCGGATGTGGGCAGGCCACAACCGCGATTACGCGCTGCTAACCGAGGAACGCTGCGCCGATCTGATCGAGAGCATCAAGGCGCAGGGGCGCCAGGAGATGCCGGCGATCGTACGGCGTGTCTCTGGCGATCCTGACTTCGATTTCGAAGTGATCTGTGGAGCGCGGCGGCATTGGTCGATCAGCTGGCTGAGAGCCCACAATTACCCTGACTTCAAGTTCCTGGTCGATGTGCGCGAAATCGGGGACGAGGAAGCTTTCCGGCTCGCCGACATCGAGAACCGGGCTCGTGATGACCTGACCGACCTTGAGCGGGCGAGGGACTATCTGCGCGCGCTCGACACCTATTACGATGGCCGCCAGAAGACCATGGCCGAGCGGCTCAAGGTCTCCGAAAGCTGGCTGACCCGCTACCTCGATCTGGCGCGCCTGCCAGTGGAGCTGACCCGGGCGTTCGTGAACCCGCAGGATCTCGGCATCCGCAACGCGATGGCCTTAAAGGGCCTTCTGAAGCCGGAGGATCGAAAGGCGAGGGCCTACAAGGAAGCTGAGCGGCTTTCCGAAGCGCAGGCGACGAGCGGCGAGGCGCTGCCGGTCCTCGATGTGATCAAGGCGCTCACCCTGGCGGCCGACCCCCCCAAGAGGTCAGGATCCCCCAAGAGGTCAGGAAAGCCCGAGACCATCTCCAGTTCAACCGGGAAGCCGGTGCTCCGGATTGACGGCGCCGACCGGAAGGGCATCCGCTTGACCCTGCTGAGCAAGGGCGGAGCGTCCCGCCAGGACGCGGAGGAAGCGATCCGGGCGGTGCTAGATCAGCACTGGGCGTGACCCGGACGAGGTCGACGCCAAGAGCTTTCGGGCACCTTGGGGTGTCACCTTCAGCAGGCGCGCGACCGCGGCGGGCTGAAGCCCCGGGTAGGATAGTTGGAGCCGAGCGAGCAGGGGAGCCTTGCTCCGCTTGGTGACCTGAAGATCGGACCGGATGCGCGCCGCCGCACGCTCGATAGACTCCAGTTCCCGAAGCCCCGTCTGAGCCGTTCGGCCAATCGCCTGCACCATTAGCCTCACGAGCTCAGCGGGGGAGGGGGGCAGGTACTTTGGCAGCAGGATACAAGAGGGGATGATCCGCGTGGTGAAGCCGGCGCGGTAAAGCATCCGTGGCACGGCGACCGCGATCAACCAGTTTCGGTCGCGGCCGCGCGGTGGAAGGTTGAGCGTCCGGCCATCGAGGCTGACCACGTCCCAACCGCTAGTGGTCGCCGGCTCGGTGAGGGCGGCCAACTCGAAGACGCGGTCCGCGACGCCGAGGAGGTCGGTGGTAGGGAAGGGGGCGTCTGCGGCCGCCTGCACTTTCCGCCAAAGGGGACCGAAATGGGCGAGGTCCGACGTCGCATAGGTTTCCGCTTCAGCGCGATCGTCCAGGACGGACCGCAGCGCATTCAGCGTCACGCGGGCGAGAGGGTCGCTAAGACCCTCATCGCGGCTGAGGGCGATATGGAAGATGGCCGCCACCGAGATCGGATCGTTGAGTCCCTCGGACGAGCGGGGAGGGCGCGTGCGACCCGCGATCCAGTCCTGCAGGTCTTTCACTGCGATCGGCACGCCGGCGAGGCCGGCAAGGGTGGAGGCGCCCTTAAGACGCGAACGAGCGAGAAAGATGTCCGCGCTTGTGCTACCCTGCAGCCGGCCATCCAGGCGTCCGAGCAGGAGCAGAGCGTCATCGGCACGAGGGTTGTCGTTGCGGGTCATGAGTGCCGACGATGCCACGTAAGGAAACCAAAGTCAGCAGTTGGTTTCCGCCCATGATAGTCCTTGCTTATGCACCTTCGATAATTGCAGTTATCACATAACCGAAATTGACGCCTCTTTATAAGGTGCGCTACAGCGGCGGGCATGGAGGCGAACGCGCCACTCGGGCAGGAAAGCCCTGAAACCGGTGATTTCGATACGGCCGGCGGCGAGATCGTGATGGTTCCGGCGGAGCTAATTCCCGAGATTGCATGGACTGCGACCCAGATGCGCGCCGGCGCCCGCATCGTCGTCGACGAGGCGTTGATCGCTGCCTACCAAGCCGCCAGCTCCCCGCACTCGATCCGCGCGCTCAAATGCGACCTCGAGGCATTTGACCTATGGTGCCGGCGAACGAACCGCTTGGCGCTGCCGGCGACGCCCGAGATCGTCGCCGACTATCTTGACGCGCGGGCGGGGCAGGGGGCTCGCCCCGCCTCGCTCGGCCGCTACAAAGCGTCGATCGCCAAAATCCACCAACTGCTCGACCTCAAGGATCCGACCCAGGCCACGCTGGTCAAGCTGCGGCTGCGCGCGATCCGCCGTGAGAAGGGCACCGCCCAGGCCCAGGCGCGGCCGCTCCGCTTCAAGGGGCCAGTGCGCGACGTTGAGCGCGACAAACCCCGCGGGATCAACGTGAGGGCGCTCCTGGAGGCTTGTGGAGGCGATCTGCCGGGATTGCGCGACCGGGCGCTGCTGTCGGTGGCGTACGACACCGGATTGCGGGCGTCAGAGCTCGTCGCTGTGGAAGTGGAACATATCCTCGAAGCGCTTGATCCCGAGGCCAGGCTGCTTGCGATCCATCGAAGCAAGGGTGACCAGGAAGGGGAGGGGGCGACGGCGTTCCTGTCACCGCGTTCAGCGCGGGCGATCGCAGCTTGGATGGAGGCGGCGGGTATTGCGAGCGGTCCCTTGTTTCGACGTGTGCAGGTGCGACGCTACAAGGCGCGGCCAGCAGTACAAGGGCGGCGGATCGATAGCATCTCCAGCCGCGAGAAGTGGGACTTGCGCAAGACCCTGTCGAAGCCGGCGGTGCCGGCGCGCGTGGAATATGATGTTGGTGCCGCGGCGCTGCATCCGGGGTCGGTCGGTCCGATCTGGCGGGCAATAATCCGGCGCGCGTTTGACTGCGGCGCATTGGGAGACCTGACCGCTGATGATCTGTCGCGGCTTCTGAAAGGGATCAGCGCGCATTCGACGCGTGTGGGTCTTAATCAAGACCTGTTCGTCGCGGGAGAAGATCTGGCCGGAATCATGGACGCCTTGCGGTGGAAGTCGCCGCGCATGCCGCTTGCGTACAATCGCAATCTGGCGGCGGAGCAGGGCGCCGCTGGACGGCTCATCGCTAAAATTGGATAGGTCTGCTGTGCTACCGGCATGGTGTTGAAGCTTGCTGACGGCCAGGATCACCCGGCTCGACGGCGCAGGAGATAGACGCTGAGCGCGCTGGCGGTGGTGACTACTAGTTCAGCTTCCTCAAATTGAGGCTGCCGGCCTTCGAGGATGTGTCGGCCCTGCTGCGAGGTGAAGCCCCAAAGCTTTTCGACCGCCTGGTCGAGCGGCGCCGGCAGGCTCAGCCGCCTGATGATCGGTCCAAGCGTATCGGTCGTCCCGCCGACCTCGCGGGCGACGCATTCCAGCGCCGCCATGGCGTGCTGAATCGCGCCAGTGACATCGGCCTGAGGGCGGCGCGAGATATCGCGCAAGGCCTCATGGACCTCGTTCGCGGCTGTCGGCGCGCCGTGCTGACGCATCACCTCTGTTGCATGTCCGGTGGCGAGTGCGAAGGCCTCCGACCCGCGCGCGACCAGGGTGCCCTGCTTCATCTCCCAGCCCACACCCCGATCGCGGAAAAGCTGGTTGAGCTGCGCCTCGAAGCGGGCCTGCTGTGTGCCGGTAAAGTCGCGCGTGCCGATTTCGGCATAGAGGCGTTCGGCGAAGTCATACACGCGATACCATGGCGCTTCGTCGATAAGCCCTGACACCTCGCGCTCAACATTGCTTGCCGACCAGTTGTTCTGGTCGGGCCGCTGCAGCAGAATTTGGCACAGAATGTCCCGCATCACACTGGGGCCAAGGTCAGCACCGTATCCCGCCATCAGAATTCCGTCACGGATCGGCGTCGGCGCGTCTTCGCGAATAGTGATCTCGGCTTCCGCGGCGTGATAACCGAAGCGATCGGAGAAGGAAGAACCGGAACCGTTCATGCGACGACGTTACCAGATTCGCCGGCGATCTCCCGGTCTATTTAGCGGCGGTCATTTCGTCCTCGGGCCAGGCAAGGTTGGGCGTCGCCATAATCCGACCGCCCGCGCGGAACTTATTCATGGTGGGCAGCAGCGCTCGGGCCAGCTTACGGTCGGGTGGCAGCAGTCCAACGGGGCTCACATAGACGTTGCTTCGATGTATCATGAGGCCACGCAGTGGCAGCCATCCGGGCTCGCCGAGGTTGCCGATCAAGCCGCGGCGAAGCGCGTTGGTCACGATGTCGACCAACTCGAGTCCGGGCTCCGGTTCGCTCGAAAAGCGAAAGCTCTCGCCATACATTTTCTGCAGGTCGATGCCGGCACCCCGGCTGCGATCGGCAGGCGGCGCGACGTCGCGGAGATATTCCGGGAGCTCGTCGAAGATGAAACGGCGAAAATGGCGATAATCGCCGCCGGGCAGCATCGCGCCGGGTTTCACCAGCGACATCGCCTGCAGCCAGATCACCAGCGTTTTTGACCACCATTCCTCCCAATTGGTGACGGCACTGGGATCCTTGGCGTCGATGACCCAATGGAATTCGCCAAGTTCCTTAGGGAAGCGCTGGCAGTGATAGACGATCATGTCCTGCATGACGTTGTAGAGGAGGTCGATCGTCACCGCGCCCTGAACATAGAGCTGGTCGGAAAACCCAGCCATGCGCCTCTGCAGCGCGGCGATGCTATCGCGCAGTTCCTGGGTATGGCCGTTGGTGAGATTGGCGGCGAGGCTCGCGCTGCGCCTCTCGCGGTGCTTGGCGATGTCCTCCGCGCTGTGGTCGGCGAGGTCGATCATCGAGGCGCAGAAGAGGGCACCGTTGATGCGCAGGAGCTCGACCACCGCCGCAACCTGGCGCTCGTCGAGTAGGCTACCTTTCACCTCCCCCTTGCGCGTAGGCAGGTTAGCGCGAAGCCTCCCATACTTTTTGAACAGCTTGGGCAGGCGGTGTGACGGCATGATGAGCGCGCCCAGAGTCGAAACAGCCGGCGCGTCGGCACCCGCCCCGGAAAACGTCCCTGACTCGTCGATGAAAATATGCACGCGGTCCTCCTCGCCGAGAACAATAAGGCGGGTCGCGCGACGGCGCGATCAAGACTTCGAGGACGAGCTTGTCACTCACGGCGGAACCCGCTTGAAGGGCTAAGCCAATTCTTAGTGTCAAACCGCTACCGCTGAGAAGCTGGCGAGAAGCGGAGAAGGCGCCTCGCGGCTTTGCGGATCACGCCCTTCATCGCTTCGAAGGCTTCGCTACTTATGAAAGGCGAGTGGATCGGAACGGACGATAGCAAGGGCCGTTACGGGCAAGGAAGGTTTGCGAGGCTGTATGGCTCACTTATCGCCGATCGAGATAGAAAACTGGTTGGCGCTGTACGTCGCGGTCGGATTGTGCTGCGCGTTCGCGGTCGTTCTCTCGATCACGACAACGGCGGTGCAGCTTTACCGAGAACAAGCCTGGAGCGAATTCCGCACGGTCCGTGGCGCGGTGCTGTTCATTCCTCGGACTTGGTGGCGTTGGCAGAAGCTGTATCTGCTATCTACTCCCGTGACGCTGGCAATCGTCGGTTCATTCGCTGCTACCCTGACATGGAGCTGAGGCTTCAGTAGATCAAAATGGCTGTTCGAAACCGGTGGTGAGGCGATGATAGATTAGGCCGTTCTCGAGATCGATCGGTTCAATCGTGATGGTAGGAGCGATCTGCTCCAGGCTCCGCCGAAGCGCGGCATGTTCGTCGATCTCGATGTGCCCGGCTTGCGCAATCAACTGCCGGATTTCGCCCGTCGAACGGGACCGCGCCTCGCAAAGAAAGTCGGGCCGGCATGATCCCAGCGCGGTGAGCCGATCGAACACCGGCTTCTCGATAGCGAAATCGATCCCGTCGCGATCGAACGCCTTCCTCGCTTCCAGCAGCGATCTCAGAACGCGGCGCTCGAACTCCGTCTCGACCGGAATGAACCGATTACCAGCGAAAATCGGCTGCGCGTACGCCCTCAGCGGCGCGTAGCCCCTCGCTTCCGGGTACTCGCCGACGACGACGATCACCAGATATGGCCCCTTCACAGGGTTGCCCAGCACCGCCGGCGATTGGACGCGATTGGCAACCCTTATGGGGTCACATCCCGCCGGATAGATCGTCGACCCTCTGAACTCCGAAGCGAAGACAGTGAGGAAGCCTTGCGGAGCGTGCCCGCGCGGCCATTGACTAGCGAGGGCTCGGATGCCGGCGTAGGCGCGTCTGCTGTGCAGGGCCCGACCGTGCGTCCAGAGTGCCCGGCCGAGCTCGATGCCCGGCGCGATATCGATGTGGGTGGCCGCCCGGCTCAACGCGCGGAACTCTTCGACGATCGTCCGCTCCGCGGGCTCGTCGGCGAGCGGCGGGCTGATATTGAGGCGGCTGGCGGCGAGCAGGCGCCACAAAAGACGAGCGAGGCGCGGGACCGATGCGCTTCGAGTCCGATCATCGCCACCGTCATCGTCCGGTCGCTGCGCGAGCTTCTCGGGCGCCGGTCTCAACACCTCGAAATAGCCGGCTGGTGGATCGGCCGGAGTTCGCGGGTCGCGCGTTTGCGTTATGCGGTTGGTCACCTGGTCGCGGAAGAACGGGCAGTCCGGGAGATGCTCTGGCCGCTTGGAGCTGGTCAGACGGCGAAGGTAATAGGTCTCGGCTTCAGACAGGAAGGCAGGCGTGAGGATGGGCGGCGGCTGATCGGCCCCGAGACAATCGCAGGCGAGCCATTTGTCTCCAATGCGAGCCTGTTGGACGAGCGTGATCCCGGCATCCTCGTCGTCGCGCGTCCCCTCGCCGCGGTACCACGTCACCAACGCCTCCCGAAGCGGCGATGGCAGGGGAATGCGGGTTCCACAGAGCCCGTCGGTATGGCGATCGATCAACCACATGGCACAGCCTGTTCGAAGACTTGGCATCGATGCTCGCCACGAACCGCAGGATTGACAACCGCAATTCGCATGATCTCCACTTCTGGTCTTACCCGGATCGGAGACCCGAATGCGCATTCCTTGCTTTTGCATCGTCGCCGTCGCTGCGGTTCTCACCGGCGTGCAGGCTCAGGCGCAGCCGTCTCGACCAGGAAGAACCGTCGAGATACTCACGATGCCGTCACTGCCCGCAGCGCGGGCGATCGATCGAGATGAGGGGGCAGGGGCCGCCGACTTCGCGCTGTCGGACGCCACAGCAGTGGTCGACGCCTTCCGCACCCATGATCTAAGCCGGCGCTGGGTTTCCTTCGAGATGGCGAGCAGTTTCGCCTCAGCAGGCACGGTGGATGCAGCGTCGGACTCAGCTGCCATGTCGGCCGGCACGGCAATAGCTGGTGCCGATCGGCCGCCATTGGCGCTACGACCGCCGCCTGCGATCGCAATTCCAGGATGGATGGGCGGACGCCTCGCCTTCGCGGACGCAACGACCCGCTTTACACCTGGCTGCACTCCGACAGGTTACCGACCGGCAGGCTTCCTGAGTAGGAACGTCGAAAGGCGTCGGTTCGGCTACTATACGATGATGAGCAGCATCGCCTGTGAGTATGGGATTCCGGTGGGTCTCTTCGATGCGATGATCATTCGGGAAAGCGGCTATCAAGCAGGCGTGTTCTCTAAAAAGAACGCCTTCGGGCTGACCCAGCTGATGCCGGGCACTGCGGCGGGGCTCGGTGTAGATCGATACGATGTCGAGCAGAACCTGCGCGGGGGCGCACGCTACCTGAGACGGCAACTGGACAGTTTCGGGCAGGTTCACCTCGCGCTGGCAGCCTACAATGCTGGCCCAGGGCGGGTCCGCAACGGCGCAGTTCCCGAGATTGTCGAAACGCAAGATTACGTCGAAAACGTCCTTCTCAACTGGCGGCGGTTGGCGGACGTGCCGCGCGTAGCGACGGTGCAAGCGGCTGTCGGAGCGCCCCTCCCGCCGCCCCTCACATTTGGGCGCATCGCCTCGGTATCTTCCTATTAAGCTACGGCTTTAGAGGCAGATTAAGGGATCGATCATGCGGGCTAAAATTCGAATCTAGAGGCATCCGAAAGGAAGTCCCGGCGGGCCATCACCGCGGAAACTTCCTTTACTAGCTTCTCGACCAGCGCTTTGCGCAGCGGCCCGGCCCAAGCCTTTCGGACTTCGGTGCCGTCGATCCCCTCGATCTCATCCAGCGCGGCAAGAAGCATCGAAGGAAGGCCCTGGAACAGCTCGGCCAACATTGCGATCGAGGTGGCAAACCGCTCGTCGTGGAAGAGGCGCTGATCGCGGTACGTCTCCACGGTGATGATCGCTTGGACAATGTTGATATCGAGCGCGTCGAGGATTTGCTGAAACTCCCGCAGAGACATCGTCGCCCGTTTGCCGGGGTCGCTGTGCAGAAGCAGACCGAGGCGACTTTTGCTGATGCCAGCCTTCAGCGCGAGCTTCCGCTGCCCCACGTTTTTCTCGGACATGGCTTCCAGGATCAGCGGGATGAAGTCCCGCTGGTTGCCGTTGACCGAATTTCCGACGTCCTCCGACGCCTCGATCCGGGCAGGGGAAGACATGCACCGAGCCCCCTCTCCTAAGTTAGGGCTCCGACGAAACCATAGGTGCCCAGCCTTGGCAAGGTCGACTATCTCACTGCAACAGCACCGTTTTGGATGGAAGTGGCGCGAAGCCGGACCACGTTCCCGCCACTGGCGGACGATTCCGCCTCTGTTGCCGCGTCACGCGACCAGAGACGCTGCAGAATTCCCGCAGCTTTCTGTCCGACGACGTAATTGAACAGCGCGACAGAGATCGTGTCCGCCAGCGTGAGACTTCTGCCAAGCATTTCATCAAGTTGGCGCTTCAAGGCAGCCAGATTGTCGGCGCTCGCCTGAGCGATGTTCACAGAGATCTGGATGTCGCCCCCGGTAGGAACGGTCGAGAGATGCTCGCGAATGGTCTCGGCCTGCTGATCGACCCCGGCGGCATCGCCAAAGATTCTCCGGTCGAGGAGGCTATCGAGCGTCTGAAACTGCATCGTCTCGTTTGCATGCAGGCGCAGACTCTCGGTCGTAAGGCGGAAGAAATGTTCAGAGATCTCGAGCGGAATCCGGCGCGGAGCTGCGCTCATTGTATCGATCGTCGAACGCTCCTCGATCACGTTTGCCAACCCGTTCGCTTCCCGGTGCTGCCACGCAGACCATCTCGATCCGAAGATCGACGGCTGCGAATCTACTCTCATTTATGCGTGGTCGCAATAATCGAGCCGCGCCCCAAATTGTGGGCGCTACGCCCTTGGCCAGCGGGCGCAGCGCCCCTGAATCCGGGGCAGTCCGCCCGGTCCGACGGGGCAGGGTGCCCCGCGAGGCCGGGGTGGCAGTAGTCCTCGAAGTATAAAGCGAGCTGATCTCGGGCGGACGTCGGAAACTTTGTTGTCGGTCATCGTTGGGGAGGGTCACCCTTCAAATGGGCGCGGAAACAGTCGCGTTCGATTTGAAGGGAAACTCTCATGCAGTCTGTCCTCAAATACAGCGGCCGTGCGGAGCTGGCGATTCTCGCCCTCATCGCGTTGGCGTTCGCGCTGTTTCTCCTTGCCGGCCCGGCCTTTGCCGGAGCGGATACCACGTTCGACACCGCGCTGACGAAGTTCACCGATTTCCTCGAGGGTTCCGGTGGCAAGATCATCACCGTGCTTTCGCTCGCCGGCGGCATCGTGGCGCTCGCTTCGGGCCGTTTCTCGATGGGCCAGATCGCGATCCCGGTTGGCGTGGGCGTGGGCGCCGGCACCGGCATTCCGATCGTCACCTCGACCGTGACGGCAACGATCTGAAGAGTCCGACGGTCGGTCGGACTAGCAGATCCGGCCGGCTCTTGGAGGGGGTGGTGCAATGGCTGCGGACAAGTACGTCATTCCGTCTCATCTAGACGACCCGGAGCTAATCGGGCTGTGGACGCTAGATGAATTCCTGGCGATGGTGATCCCATTCGTTTGGGGAATCCTGTCTCAGCATATCCTTCTTGGCATGTTGCTTGCGGGCGCAGGCTGGTGGGGATTGAAGAAGGCTAAGGCAGGTCGGGCGGCATCCTGGCTGCTTCACATGGCCTATTGGCATCTTCCTGCCGGGTTCACCGGCATGAAGGCCACGCCACCCTCTTACCTCCGGCTGATGGCGGGGTAAGATGGAAATCTCCTACACCCACGCCCAGAGCCAGCGCGTCCTGAAGCAGCGCAACCTGCTCATAGTGACGACGGTCGGCCTGAGCATCCTCTCCGCGATCCTGCTGCTCGTCACCGCGACCCGTGATCGCGAAGTCGTCCTGCAGCCGGTCCTCCATTCCCCGCTTTCCGTGAGCAGCGCTGGCGTGTCGAGAGCGTATCTCGAGCTTATCACGCGGGACGTTGCCGTGCTGACGCTCGACCGCAGCCCGTCCAATCTCGAATACTGGATGAAGTCGGTCCTCGAGATCACAGCGCCGAGTGCGCAAGGTCGCGTCCGCGCCGATCTGATGAAGATCGTGAACGAGCAGCGCGGCTCCTCGATCGCGCAGTTCTTCACCATCCAGACGATGGAGATGGACCCGAAGAACCTCTGGTCGACGGTCACCGGCGATCTCCACACGATCGTCGGCAACAAGGTGATCGCCAAGGATCGGCGGACCTTTCGCTTCGATTGGCAATATTCCGGCCTCTCTCTGAAGCTTGTGGGCTTCGGGATGGTGACGACCGGCAAGGAGAGGGATCAGTGATGTCGGTCTTTGCCATCGGCAGCGCCGCGACAGGCGTTGCCCTCCTGAACCGCTACTATTGCTTCGTCAGTCGCTTCTTCGGCGCGTCGTTGGTTGCCATCGCCGCGCTGCTCATCGCCGCGCCGGCCTGGGCCGACCAGACCGTCCTGGCCTCCGATGGAAGCCAGGTCGACTGTGCTGCCTCGGCGAAGGACCTGACGCGGATCAGCCTGGTCGAGGATGAGTTCGCCTCGGTCTCGAAGATCTCGACCGGCAACCCACAGGACGACTTCTCGGTCGTGAACGAGCCCGTGCGGGGTGACATTTATCTGTCGGTGCCGGATGGCTTCGGTCGCCAGGCGCTCTCCTTCTTCGGCACCAGCAAGCGCGGTTATGTCTATAAGTTCGTCTGCCGCATCGCGGGCGATCAAGCGGTGCAGGTGTTCATCTCCAACCCTGCCATCGCAAAGGACAAGGCGGAGGAAGCTTCGCCGCAGGTCGCCGCGGCCAGTCCGCAGGACAACGCCGTTGAACTGGTGCAGGCGATGTACGCCAACCAGGTCGTCGAAGGCTACGAGATGCGGCAGCGCGCGCTGCGTCCGGTCTACGTTGGCAACCTCAAGGTGCAGATGATCGCCGAATACCGCGGAGCGGAGCTCACCGGTCGTGTCCTTCGCATCGAGAACAGCGGCAGCGATGCGGTCACGCTGACCGAAGCGACCGTGGCGCCCGCCAGCGCGCTCGCCGTGTCTATCGCGGAACCAAGACTCGATCCCGGGAAGGTCACGACGGCCTACCTCGTCTCTTCGAACGGGAGGCAATGACATGGCTTTGAGCGATCTCCTGAGGCGCCAGCGCGCGCCCCTCGACAGCACCACGGATGAGGGTGTGTCCCCCGTCTCGAGCGACCTGACTACGAACGAAAGCGTGCGGAAGCGGCAGCGGATGCTGCTGGCAGGGGTCGCCGGCGTCGGGCTCGTGGCGTCATCCTTCTGGATATTCGGTGACGATGGCGACCGATCGGGCGCGGCGCTGGACGATGCGACCAAGGTCGAAGTGTCGACCAAGGACATGGTCAACAAGAACCTTAATCAGCAGGAGTGGATGGCGCTCTCCGAAAATCAGATGCAGTCGGTCGAGAACCAGCTGAAATCTGTCAACGGGCAGCAGCAGCGCATGGACCAGCTCGCGCAGCAGGTCGAGCTGCTCAAGGGTCAGAATCAGGCGATGCAGGCCGACGGCGCCCGTGTCCTGTCGGCCTATCAGCAGGAGAACGATCAGCTTCGACGGGACATGGCATCGGCCAGGGCAGCGCCACCGCCGGCACCTGGTCCCGGCGCCATGTATGGACCGGGTGGGACGCAGAGTTATCAGCGACCCGACAGCCCTTCCGCGACGCGGGCATTGCCTGCCGCCGGTAGCGGGGCGGAGGTCAAGCTGGTGAGCTTCCAGACTGCCGATGGCGGTACGGCGACGAGGATCGCCAAGGGAAGCACGACCTTCACCGACAGCATCAACTACCTCCCGCCGAACAGCTTCGCCAGCGCGAAGGTCATCGTCGGCGTCGATGCGAGCGCCGGCGTGAACAGCCAGACGGACCCTTTGCCGGTCGTCCTCCGTGTCACGGGGCCTGCGCGCTCGGTCTATCAAAACGGGCGTCTGCTCACGACGAAGATCGAAGGGTGCCTGATCAACGGTGCGGCGCGCGGCGATCTCTCGAGCGAGAAGGTCTACGTCAAACTTCAGAAGATGACGTGCCCACAGCCGGGTGGCCGCTACGCAGTGTCCGAGGTCAAGGGCTTCATCGCTTTCGGCGGCAAGACCGGCGTTCGCGGCCGGGTCGTCAGCCGCGAGGGATCTCTCGCGATGCAAGCGTTCCTGGCCGGGTTGGTCAGTGGCGGCGGCAATGCGCTGAACTCGGCGTTCAATCAGCCGCTGGCAACCATCACCGACAATGGAGAGGGCGGTCTAAATCGTACCCCCAATCTCGGCAGCGTCGGCTTGCGCGCGCTCGGCGGCGGCGCTGCCGAGGCCGGGAAGGACGTCTCGAAATACCTGATCGAGCGCGCCGAACAATATCAACCGGTCATCGAGATGCCGACGGGCGTCGACGTCGAGATCGTTTTCCTGGAGGGTGTCTATGTCCGCAACTGATCGGATGCGACGGCTCGGTGCCGTCGCCCGTTCCGCTCCTGCGATCCTGGCGGTCGGGGCGCTCGGCATCGCCGGTATCGCACTCGCGGCGGATGCGGCGAGGGTCGATGAAACGCAGGTCGTGAGCTTGTTGAAAACTCGGCTGCCCAAGACCGAGCTGACAAAGGTCGACTGCAAGAAGATCGACGGTCTGTGCGAGGTCACCGCAGGATCCAACCTATTCTACGTCAACCACGGCTCGCGTTATCTGATCATCGGCCGGGTCTACGACATGGAAACGCGCCAGGATCTGACTGCCGCGCGTCTGTTGGAGATCAACCCGGACATGCTGGTCGGCGGCGCGGCGAGAGCCAATGCCGCCGCCGATGAAGCAGGCAGCCCCGATGCGGGCATTGCCGGTGTGGCGAGCGGTGCGAAAAAGGTCACCGTCCCGGCCAAGCCCGCCGCGCTGAACCTCACGAGCTTGCCGGCCGACGGCGCTATCGTGTGGGGTAACCGGTCCGCCAAGCACACGGTTACCGTCTTCACTGACTTCCGCTGCAGCTATTGTCGGGCGTTGACCAACGTGCTGCGCAGCATGGAGGTCAAGGTTGTCGAGCGGCCGATATCGGTGCTCGGCAGCCGCGACATCGCCGACCGGGTCTATTGCTCCAAGAACCAGGAAGAGGCCTTGCACGCGGCATACGCCGGCGAGCCCTTCAAGGCGCCGAGTCCGTGCAATACCGCGGGCCTCGATGCCAATGAGAAGTTCGCACGAAAGCACGGCCTGAACGGTACGCCGATCATCGTCCGCAGCGACGGAGAGGTGATTGAGGGTTACCGGCCCAAAGAGTTCCTCGAGGCTTGGCTGAAGGGTGCGACGTCGTGAGCGCGCGCGATCCACGGTGCGCTCGCAAACAAGCTCTCATGGGCGTCGTCGGGCTGGCTGCGCTCAGCGGGTGCACGACCTTCGGCGGCAACGTGAAGGGAAACTTCTCTTGCTCGGCTCCCGACGGCATCTGCGCACCTTCGTCATCCATCGATGACCGCGCTCTCGCGATGATCGCGGACAGCGCCGGCAGCTCGGAATTGTCGCCAGCAGGCGGTTCCCAGGCTCAGGAACCGACCGCCAGGGTTCCCCGGAAGGCTTCCGCCGTTCAGCCGCTGCCGCTCGGCCAAGCCGATGCTCGGCGAACCCAGGAGCGCGTCCTCCGCATCGTCTTCCAGCCATACATAGATGATAGGGGGCGGCTACATGAAGCAAGCGCCGTGCACGCAGTGGTCCAGCGGGGCGAATGGCACCAAGAGGTGGTGGCCAACTCGACAAGCTTGCCCGATCGAAATGCCATGCGAGCACCGGCGCCTGCGGAATCGCTCGCCGATGCCGTCAACCGCGCCGACCAAGGAAGCGTCGCGTTTGCCGTCGATCCGGACCTTCCCGATCCCGCTGCCGTGGCGGCCGCGCGCGCTCGCGCGGTGGATCCGGTGGCAGCCATCAAATCCGAGGTTGCGGCTCGCCTAGCCCCCAAGGCGGGCCGCACGCCGCGAGCCGCGCCTGGCGCCGAGGGCGTGGCAACTCCGCAGCCAGCGGCCCTCGCGCCCAAGGCGAGCAGTGACGTCGGCAAGGGCAAGGTTGGCGCAGCGGGGCGCCCGGAGAAACAGGCACCTCCGGCTAATGCAGCCACCGCGATCGCCGCCGCAGATGAGCCGCTTGCCCCCGCCGGCTCGCCGCCCGTGCCGAAGCCCACCGTGAGAGCCCCCGGCTTTCCTAGCGCCGGGCCGGAGGACAATTAACATGGGTCAAGGCTTCTTCGATGATCTTCTCGCCGGCGTCTTCGGCGACAGCAAACGGCCGGACACGCAGCGACCGGATCTGGGAGTACCGATGTTGGCGCACTGGCTGCCCTACCGGAGCTACGATCCGAAAACCGGCATCTTCTACAACAGCGCGTCACGCGGGTTCGTGATTGAGGCGGCACCGCTGGTCGGCGCTGACGAGCGCACAGGGGAAATCCTCGCGCAGTTCCTTTCGGAAGGAATTCCGGCGCCAGGATGCCTGCAGTTTCATCAGTGGATGTCGCCGCGGGTCGGAGAACGCCTGTCGAGATGGTATCTGCCGCGATACTCGGCACGCGGCGTCTACGAGCGCATGGCGAAGCACCGCGTCGATTTCCTGACGAACGGCGTGTGGGCGTCGCTGTCGGCCGATGCCCCTTTTTGCCTCCGCAACCACCGCGTGGCGATCTCCTACTCCACGCCAGAATCCTCGAGCGTCTCGGTCGAACAGATCGTCTCGGTGATGGAAGGCATCATCTCGGCGCTTCAGTCGATCAACGTCTTGGCCCGTAAGATGGACCCCGTCGCGCTGATCGGCTGGATCGATGACATCACCTCGCCGACCACCGCGGCGGGCGAGGATGCGGTCAGCTATAATCCCCTTGATCCCATCGCCGATCAGGCGATCCGGCGGGACATCGAGCTGCACGTCGAGCCCGACCGCATGCTGCTGCGCACCGAGCGCTTCCGGCCCACGGGTAAGACGCTCGAGGGCGCGCCCGAGATTGGCGAAATCTATCCCGACGTCTTCGACGTCCGATCCTTCTCGGTTCGCAACCTCCCGAACCGCTGGGCCCCTTGGGATGTCGCGCGGCTGATCGGCGACATGTTCACCGACAAGCTGCGCATGCCGTGCCCGGTCGCGACGAACCTGTGCATCGACTTTCCCGATGCACAGGCCACCACCAACAAAGCCAGCTACAAATTCATGCGGACGACGAGCCTGGCGGACTCCAAGTCATCGAAGTTCCTGCCGCAACTTCGCGAGCAGTCGCAGGAGTGGCGGCACGTCAATGAGGAGATCCGGCAGGGTCGCAAGCTCGTCCGGGTGTTCTTCAGCGTCACGTCCTTCTCACCAAAGGGCAAGGGCGACAGCCATGAGCGAGTGCTAAAGTCCATCTATCGCGCCGCGGGCTGGGACCTCCTCGACGATCGCTACCTCCAGGTGATGGGCCTGCTCTGCGCCATGCCGATGACGATGGCCAACGGCCTGTCGAAGGATCTGGAGCGCATGAAGCGTATGCGCACGCTGCTCACGACGACCGCGGCCAACCTGGCGCCCCTGCAGGGGGAGTATCTGGGCGGCGCGGTGCCCCATCTGCTTCTGATCGGTCGGCGCGGGCAGCCGTTTTTCTGGAGCCCATTCGAGAATGCAGCCGGCAACCACAATGTGGCGGTGTTCGGCAAGTCCGGCTCGGGCAAGTCCGTTGCGCTCCAAGAGCTCTGCGGGTCGCTCTGCGGCGCCGGCGCCAGGGTGGTCGTCATCGACGACGGACGGTCGTTCGAGCATTCCGCGAAGCTCCAGGGAGGGGCGTTCGTCGAGTTCACGATGAGCTCGGGTTTCTGCCTCAACCCCTTTTCCATGATCGATCAGACGCAGGCCGCGGAGGATGAGGACTATCTCCTCGACTGCATGGCGATGCTGAAGGCGATCATCAACCAGATGTCGCGTCACATCAATCTGCTCGACGACACCGAACGCGGGCTGATCGACGGCGCCGTCAACCAAGTCTGGGAGGCTCACGGCAGCGAAGGTTCGATCGACTTAGTGACCGAAGCGCTCGAGGCGACCGGCAACCCGCTCGCCGCCAATCTCGCGATTGCGATGCGGCCTTTCTCGTCGGCCGGGACCTATGGTCGGTTTTTCCAGGGCCAGGTGTCGTTCGAACTGAAGGCGCAGCTGACCGTGTTCGAGCTCTCCGACCTGTCGGCGCGCGAGGAACTCCGCAGCGTCGTCCTGACCGCCATCATGTTCATGTCGCAGCAGATGATGCGCAAGCTCGATCGGTCGATCCCCAAGGCGCTTCTTCTCGACGAAGCCTGGCAGATGCTCCGCGGCGGGGCGATGGCCGACTTCATCGAAACCTATGCCCGAACGTGCCGCAAATATGGCGCGTCGCTCGTGACGGCCACCCAATCGCTCAACGACTATTACAAGTCGGCCGGGTCGATCGCTGCGCTCGAGAACTCGGACTGGTTCGTGATCCTGCAGCAGAAGCCGGAAACGATCGCCGACTTCAAGAAGCACGATCGCTTCGAGATGGACGACTACACCGACGCGCTGCTCCGATCGCTCAAGCGGAACGGGTTCGAATACTCCGATATCATGATCAAGGGTCCCGACACGCTCGCGGTCGGGCGGCTCGTCCTTGATCCCTATTCGGCGACGCTCTTCTCCTCCAGCCCCAAGACCTTCGCCGCAATCGACGGCCTGATCGCCGAGGGTCTGAGCATGGACGAAGCGATCGAGCGCATCGCGTTCCCCGACAACCCAGAGAAATGGACCAGCAATCTCGATCCATCGAGCGAGATCGCGATGGCCGCGGAGTAGGATCATGGCGACGATCATCGACAAGGTGCGGATGGCTGACGACGAGCGGAGCGCTCGCGCCTTTCCCTGGCGTGCTGTCCTCCACTTCATGCTTCACGGCTCGGGCGTCGTGGGTTCGACGCTGCTGATCACGTGGGGCCTTTTCTTCCTGTTCTTCCTGCTCCTGGGCGACCTGTCGTTCGATGGTCTCGTTCATCAGCTCCACAATTTTACGAGCCGCTACGTGGCTGCGGACGTGGCCCGAACGGCTGCTTTCCAGCACACGTTCGCCATCGCGCATCTGATCCTCTCGAGCGCGATCATCCTGCTGCGCCGGGACAAGCTTCTGCCCCGTCGTCGAGAAGAGGGAGCCGGTCGCCGTGGCTGAACAGACCGAACTCGACCTTCCGGCGGCGCCGGCGAGCGCCGGCGTAGTTGCCCCCACGGCTCGAAAAGCGGCCTTCGCAGGGTTCAGCCGACGCCAGATCCTCGCGGGAGCGGCGCTCTTCGTCGCGATCATATGGGGCATGTGGGTCACGCGCGCGCTTACCTCGGCAGAGGAGGAGCCCCTCGTGGCAGCGCGCCTGTCCGCCCTTGTCGGCGACTATGTCGAGGCTCAGCGATTCTCCGGGTCGCCGCCGGACCGCGTCCAGGCCGAGATGCGGGCCTTCATGGCATCGCTCGACAAGGAATTGCAGCGGCGAAGTGCGCGCGGGCAGGTGGTGCTCGTCGGCGAGGCGGTCCTGACCAAGAACGTGCCGGATATCACAGACAGCTTGAAGGCCGCGGTGTTTGCGTCCGGTGTGCCGGTACCGAAGCGCGCCTCCGTCGAGGAACTGCAGCGCATGCAGGAACTGGCAGCCGTGCAGGCCGCGCTGGCGGCACGCCCCGCCCAGCCCGGTTCGATCGATCCGATCGGCGCGGCTCAGCAGCTTGTGCCTCCGGCAGCGCCCGTGCCTTCCGCGATGCTAGAGCCGAGAGGGCAGGCCGGGCAGGGCGCAACCGTATCGACGTTCGGAGGGCCCGATGGCAGCCCCCGTCCGTGAGATCCCACCGCTTCGGTGGCGGCCGCGGAAGCGGTTGTGGGCACTGCTCGGCGTCGCGGTCGCGTGCTCGATCGGACTGAGTGCGATCGGCAGCTGGCGCGACAGCCATGTGCTGCTCATCAACACGACCGACTCGTTGCCCAATTGGGCTTTCCTGATCCGCCGCCACGCTTTGCCGGAGAGGGGAGAGCATGTGTTCTTCGATCCCCCGCGCTCCGAGCTTCTCAAGCGTCATTTCGGACCGAAGCCGCAGATGTTCGGCAAGATTGTGTATGGTGTGCCGGGAGACATCGTCGGCCACTCCGGGCAGCTCGTGACGATCAACGGCGAGCCGGTCGCGCGCATGAAGGCGAGGACCAAGGCGGGCGATCCCCTGACACCGGGGGCGGTCGGTCAGATTCCGCCGGGCTGCTTCTTTGCTGGGTCTCCGCACCGTGACGGCTTCGACAGCCGATATGCCGAAATCGGTCTCGTGTGCGGCCGGCAGATTGTGGGCGTCGGGGAGCCGGTGCTGTGATCCGCCTTGTCGCCAGCGCTGCAGGCGTCGCGCTGTTCGGCGTGACGATCGCCGTAACGGGCGCGATGCGCACCGAGGCGCGGGACTATGGCCAGGCGGCCCAAAGCTTCCCGGTCATCGAGCCGGACCTGCTCGCGACGATCGAAGCGCGGCTCAAGCGAGCTGAAGCGACAGGCGAGCTTGCACGCACGAACGCGATGTTCGCCAAACGCGTCGAGGCCAAGGTGCGCCGGCCGACCCCCGTCGCCGGTCTCTCGCCGGCGTCGGTTGCGCGAGCCTGGGAGTATGATCCGTCGGTCCGGCTCGAGCGCGACATCCGTGATCAGAAGGGCAATCTCATCGCCGCGGCCGGTCAAACGCTCAACCCGCTGGACTTCGTGGCGGTCAAGCAGGCGCTCGTGTTTGTCGACGGGGACGATGCCGGCCAGGTTGCCTGGGCGACGGGTCGCTACGATGATCGGGCCGCCAAGATCATTTTTGTCGGCGGCTCACCGATCGAAGAGATGACCCGCAGGAAGCGGCGATTCTACTTCGATCAGGAGGGCAGGCTCACGTCGCGCTTCGGCATCGAACATACGCCGGCGGTCGTCCGCCAGGACGGGCGCATCATGCGCGTGACCGAACATGTGGTTAAGCCCGGGGGGACGAGCTGATGCCGCTCTGGTTCGATCTTCTCCGGACGCCAATGGCCGCCCCCGAAACCCGCGGACTGCGTCGTCTCAGGCTGGCTTGGCAGACGCTCTGCTTTTCGAGCGCGCTCGTTATCGGCCTCTTCGGTCCCTTGCACCGCGCCGTCGGACGCCCCGCCGCAATCGCGGCCGCGTCACTGCTGGCAGCGCTCCTGGTCTGCACCGCGGTCTACATCGCGAAGAAGCAACGGGCCGATCGGACATTCATCGAGCAGATCGGGGAAGCCGAATGACGTCGCGCCGGCTCCACAATCTTGTGCTCCTCGTCGGAATGGTCCTGATCGGCCTGGTTTTCTCGCCGAAAGCCGAAGCGGCACCGACCTGCCACGGCAAGTTCGTCAATCCGGTCACCGACGTCTGTTGGTCATGTCTGTTTCCGCTTTCCGTGGGCGGCTTGAAGATCTGGCCGAGCGGCCGACCCGATCCGAAAAATCCTTCCTCGCCGATCTGTGCGTGTTCCGATCCGCTCCCGCGTATCGGCATTGCGGTCGGCTTCTGGGAACCTGCCCGGCTCGCGGACGTGACGATGAAGCCGTGGTGCTTTCCGAACCTCGGCGGCGTCCGGATCGCGCCAGGTTTCGACATCGGGCAAGGCTATCTTGCCGGCCCTTCGATGGTCGGCGGCCGCTCGCAGAGTACGGCTAAGTGGCACGTCCACTGGTACGTCTATCCGCTTCTATACTGGATGGAGATCCTTACCGACTTCGTCTGCTTCGAACAGGCTTCGTTCGATATCGCCTACATGACGGAGGTCGATCCGCTGTGGCAGGATGACTCGCTCGCGGCCCTGATCAACCCGGAAGCGATCGTGTTCGCAAACCCGGTCGCCCAGGCCGCGTGTGCTGGCGATTGCATCGCCGGAACGGTGAACCTCCCGCTGGATCCGCTCTTCTGGTGTGCAGGCTGCCAAGGCCCGATGTACCCGCTCAACGGGAACATCCCGGCGTCGATCGGCCACGTGCAGTCGTCCCGGCTCGCCCTGTCGCGATTTGCCTACAAGATGCATCGCCAAGCGCTGGCATGGGGCACGATGGGATCGGCCGGGCTCTGCAAAAAGTATCTGATGCCGGTGATGAGGAAGCAGCAATATCGCTTCCAGATGGTCAACCCGATCCCGACCGTCAGCGGACGTTTTGCCTGCTCGGCGATCGGGGCATCCACGATGCCGCCCGATGCTGGACGCGCCTATCCCGCCGGTGGTGAGGACATGGGCTATCTCGTCTGGCGCAAGCGCAACTGCTGCGTCCTCTAGGGGGATTACGATGCGCCTTCTCACCCTTGGTGGTCTCGCCCTCCTCTGTACCGCAGGCCTGTCGACGCTGCTCGCGCAGTCGGTCGATGGGGTCGATGTCCAGGCCGTGAAGAAGCGGGCCGCCGATCTCGCAACGGAGGCCCAAGCGTTTGTCGAGCAGGTGAAGGATCGCGGCGATCGCTTCCGGGAAGATGCCGCGACCGTTCAGACCGATGGCCTCGAGAACATGCGGCGGGTCGCATCAACCGATCTGCCGAAGGGGCCGGCGGGTGCGGTCGATTTCGATGAGATCGTGCAAGGCGCGGCTGGCAATATCGGCGCCAACGGCGGCGAGGCCCCCCGGTTCATCGTATTTGCCAGCCTCTCGATGCCCGAAAACTCACTCCGGCAATTGGTCCGCGATACCGCCGATGCCGGTGGGGTGGTCGTGTTTCGAGGCTTTCCCAACAACTCGGCGAAGGACTTCGTCGCGCGCCTCAGCAAGGTCGTCGATCAAGGCCAGCTCGCCAGCATCGGCATCGACCCACGCCTCTTCCGAGCATTCGAGGTCCAAGCGGTACCCACCTATGTGACGGTCTCGTCCGACTTCGACCTTTGCGCCGGCTTCTCCTGCCAGACGAAGCTGCCCCCTTACGACCGCATGATCGGCAACGTGACGGTCGAATACGCGCTTACGACCTTCGCCGAAGGCAATGGGCCGGGAGCGCGGATCGCCGCGGTTGCCCTGTCGAACATGAAGCGCAGCCGGTGAAGGTCAGGCGTATCCTGTCGAGCGGATTATTGGCGCTCATTCTGACGGCGCATCCCGCCGGCGCGCAGGAGATGACCGTTGAGCAGGCCCGCGAAGAGGGCAAGGCGATGGCCCAGCAGAAGCGCAATGATCCTTCATTGGTGCCGTCCAGCGACGAACAGGCGCAGGCGGTGCCGGGGTTCACCGGCACCAGCCTGCCTCAGAGCATATATTTCGACGATCCGGACAGGCTTGTGGCGGATGCCCAGGCGTCGAAGGCGGGCAACGAGAGCTACCGGATCGTCACCGACGCCGACCGCGTGCGCCCGACTTTCAGCAATGCGGAGATTCTCGCGACGACCAGTCGCGCCACGCAGGTCGAGAACGATCCCACCGCGTTTCTCGATGGCGAAGACATATCGGCGGGGTCGGGGACATGCACGCCGTTGCCGCCGGGAATTGGAACGGAGGGTTATTACGAGGCGACCTGCAATACGGGCACCAAGCTCACGGAAGAGCCGCGCACCTGTACGATCAGGATGGTCCCGCAGATTACGAACAGCGAGCGCTGGTTTTACTATGGCGTCAAGGCCAACCTGGCCGGCTACGGGTTCGCGGACCTCAATTATCTCAACGCCAAGTCGGTGGCGGGCGTCTGCCGGTCGACCGGAGTCAGCAAGCACATCTGCGATGCACAGATGGATCTAGGCGCGGGCGGCGATGATCCCGCCGCCTACCTGCGCTTCTGCAAGCGGCGGCTTTCCGGGACCGCAACCCAGTTCTCGTGCGCCGCCGAGCTGCCGCAAGGGGAGCTCCCTTATCATTATAACCATGCGACCGGGACGGTCTTCCTCAAGAAGGAAGGCGAGGTAAGCGTCACCGTCTCGCGTGACGACAGCAGTTGCGCCGGTCTTGCATCGGACGAGTTGTGCCGGAGATCGTCCGACGACGACGTCTGCGTCGAGGGCGCCGAAACGCGGACTTTCGAAGGCGTTCCGATCACCCAAGCGTGCTGGGCATGGCAGCGCAACCACATGTGCCACACGCTGAGCAGAGGAAACGACTGCACAGACCTCGAGAACAACCGCCAGTGCACTCATCTCCGAGATACGTGCCTGGACGATCCCCAAAGCGGACCCTGCAAGGTCGTCGAGAAGGTCTATAAATGTCCGACGCCGGGCAGCACCGTGCCGGGCGACAAGCAGTATATCTGTGGAAGCGACGTCTATTGCATCAACGGCGATTGCGAGCCGATCGTCCGGGAAGCATCGACCGAGTTCAGGGACGCGCTCGTCGGACTGCACTCGCTCGATCAGGCGGGAAAGGAATTCAACGAGGCTGATTACCGCGTTTTCAGTGGGAAGCGGGAAACCTGCCACAAACCGGTCTTCGGATTGATCAACTGCTGCGCTGGCAAGGTATCCGGTGTCGTGCCGGTTGCGGCAGGGGCTGCGGCGCTCGCCGGCGGACCGGCTGCCATCGCCGCTTTCGCCACGCCGTTCCTCACCCTGTTCGCCTGCTCACAGGATGAGATGAAGCTCGATATCAAGGATCGAATGGGCTTCTGCCACAATCTCGGCAGCTACTGCTCTTCGAGCTTCCTCGGCATCTGCAAGACGAGGCGCACCGCCTATTGCTGCTTCGAAAGCAAGCTCTCCCGCATTCTTCAGGAACAGGGACGGGTCCAGCTTGGAAAGCCTTGGGGTCCTCCGAAGCGGGAGCAATGCCAAGGCTTTGCGGTCGAAGAGTTCGCCCAGCTCGACCTATCGCTGATGGATTTCACCGAGGTCTATTCCGACTTCATGGAGGCCGCGAAGCTGCCCGATGAAGTGCAGACGCTGTCCGACATCCAGGACAAGATCCAGGCCTATTATGACCTACATGGCAACTGATCCGCGGCCCGGCGGGGTTGGCAGCCCGTGCCCTTGGGCCATGACGGTCTTCGAGCTCGCCATCTTCCTGGCCGTCTATCGTGCCATGAGCCCGATTGGTTCGGACGCGCTCGCGGAGACGTTGAGCGGCTGGTTCGAGACGGCGATCACCGGCGACGACATTACCACCGCAGCAGCTGGAATGGTCGGTCGCGGTTGGCTGGCAATGATTGGCGGCAGCCTGATGGCGACCGAGGAGGGACGACGGGTCTCCCGCGTGCTCGCAAACGGCCTCATCCGAATGCTCGATCAGGGGACGCGCCTGATCGACGTGGCCCTGATGATGGCCGTGCTGCGCTTAACGACAGGGGAGCTGGACGATGGCCGTCTTTGAATTGCCCGCCATCGTGGCGTTGCTCCTCGTTCAATCGCCGCTCACGCCTCCCAAACCCGGCCACCCATGCGGATGGAGAAGCACCCGCGGTTTCGACTGCTGCCTCGATCTCCCGGCTTGGAGCACGCCGGTCGTACCCGACCCACTACCCAACCAGCCCCCACCCTCCGCGACAAATCAAACTGACGGTGAAAGGACGCCAACGGATGTTGCGACACGCTAAGGTAGCGATGCTTCTGCTCGTCTTGTCGCCGCTCGGGCCTGGAACGCCGGCATTGGCGCAGAACGGAGCCGTCGCCGAAGACGAGCTCGATCGCGATGCGCCTGACGCCTTTTACTGCGGCGAGCGGAAGCTCGGCCAATGGTTTTATTGTGCCAAGCCGAAGCCGGCCGAGAACAGGGAGGCACGCCAGCCGCCTCCCGTTGCCAGCGCCGCAGAGCAAATGGCGGCGATCACGAAGCAGCTCGACGAGTTGAAGGCGCGCGCCATTCTCGAGCCGACTGAGGCCAATGTCATCGCCTATGTGCGCTTCCAGCGAGAGCAGCTCGATCGGGCATCGACCTTCTCCGACACTTGGCAACGCGCGCTGTGGCAGAACCCCGATCTCGACTACACCCTGCAACGTCCCGTTTCGACCATAGGGAAAAGGCTGTGGCTCGATAACCGCAAGGCCGATCGCGACGCCGTGCTCACCAGGCTGGGCCAGCGCTATGGGCTGTTCTACTTCTACGCGCAGAGCTGCGGTGCGTGCGAGGTGTTTGCTCCCATCCTACGATCCGTGACCGACAGTCACAGGATGTCGGTGATGGCCGTCTCGATGGACGGCGGACCGAGCAAGGATTTCCCGAACTACGTCGTCGACTCCGGCCAGCGCGCTCGAATGGGTCTGGCCGGAAACGAGACGCCGGCACTCGTGCTCTTCGACACCCAGACCCGGCGAACGATCCCGGTCGGCTACGGCGTGCTCAGCGCCGACGAGATCATGGATCGCATCTTTATGCTGACCAACACAAAGGTGGGGAGCGACTACTGATGGCTCAAGCAAGAGGGAAGGGTAGGCGCCCTGGATTCCGCAAGCGGGCATCGACTTGGCTGGGCCTGATGGCGGTGTCGCACTTCGCCCTGATCGGCGTTGCGCGCGCGGACGTCGCATCGGAGATGAACGGCTTCTTCAACGAGGCCGGCGGCGCCGCGAACGTAACCGGGCCGACGGCGTTTCAGGGGCAGTCGGCCGGCTATTATTCGCTCGGGAACGTGTGGACCCGCTTCCCCCAGAAGAGCGTGTCGCCGTTCAATCTGCAACTTCCAAGCGCCCGGGCAGGCTGCGGCGGGATCGACCTGTTCAGCGGCAGCTTCTCCTTCATCAACGCCTCCGAAATCGTGGCGATGCTGAAGGCCACCGCGAACAACGCCTTGGGCTTTGCCTTCAAGCTGGCGATCGATTCCGTGTCGCCGGAGATCGGCAAAGTAATGGACGAATTCAGCCAGAAGGCTCAACTGCTGAACCAGATGAACATTTCGAGCTGTGAAACGGCTCAGGCGCTCGTCGGCGGTATCTGGCCGCAGATGGATTCGACCCGCTCGACGATTTGCGAGGCGGTGGGCAACAGTCAGGGAGTGTTTTCCGACTGGGCGGCGTCGCGGCAAGGGTGCAACAACGGCAACAGACGTGACGCGACGATCGCCGGTAACACCGATGGCAGCATGAAGGATCAGCTCGTCGGTGAGCCGCACAACTATACTTGGGAAGCACTGAAGAAGTCGGCCAAGTTCGGCGCGTTCGATCAGTCGTTCTCGGAATATGTGATGACCCTGGTCGGGACGGTCGTCACAACGCCTTCGACCGATCCGGCCGTCGGCGGCAAAGTTGTCATGTTCGGCCCCGCGGAGGAGGCGGTGGTCACCGCACTCCTCGACGGGACGACGAATGCGCCGGCTGTGAAAATCCTGAAGTGCAACGATACCGACTGCTATGACGTCGGCGAGCAAACGCTGACCGTCCCGGCCTCTGCCGCACTTCGCCCCCGGATCGCCTCGATGATCAAGTCGATGAGCGGCAAAATCCGCTCCGATACGGCTTTGGACGCTGCCGAAAAGCAGCTCCTGAATATCGCAACTGTTCCGATCTACAAGATACTGGCCGTTCAAGCCTACGCGCATTACGCCCTGACCGATGGCGAGATCGAGACGCTGTCCGAGATCGTGGCGGTCGATCTCCTGGCGGCGATGCTGGACAACATGCTCGACCGTGTCGAGCAGGCCCAAACGCATTACCAGACTTTCGATCAGGCGACGGCGGCGCAGTGGAAACAGCAGATCGCTGCGACGCGCCTGAAATTCTCGCAGCGCGACGTCAAGCTCAACAACAAGCTTCAGGTGACGATGCAGATCATCAACCGCAGCATCATGCTCGAGTCCACCCTGCAGAATTCGATGACGCCCGGAATGTCGTCGGCGCTCAATTTCTCTCGCGGGCTCAACGCACAGGGCCTGATGTAGGGCAGCGGCAGGGGGTGGGACGATGTTGGAGGTCTTCACAGTCGGGGGTGGCGAGTATCTCGTCAACACCTTCAACGCCGTCGCGGCCTGGTCGGGGGGAGGGGGCTATCGCTCGCTCATCCGCGTCGTGCTGGTCATGGGCTTCATCTACTCGCTGTTCGTTGTCGCATTCACCCTCAACTTCCGCGCCTGGTTCAACTGGTTTCTGCAGTCGACGCTGATCTATCTTTGCCTGATGGTCCCGACCGTCGACATCAAGGTGACCGACCGGATCAATCCTTCCCTCGCTCCCGCCACCGTGTCGAACGTGCCGCTGGGTCTCGGGGTATTAGCCAGCTTCACAACGCAGATCGGCGACTGGCTGACCCGCACCGCGGAGACGGTCTTCGTGATGCCAGGAGAGCTCAACTACACCACCAATGGCATGGTCTACGGTGCGCGCTTGTTCGATGCGACGCGCAACTTCATCATCAGGGACGCCGAGTTTTCGACCAATCTCGAGGAGCACTTCAAGAAGTGCCTCTTCGGAGACGTCATGCTCTACCAGAAGTCGCTGACCAACCTCGCGCAGTCGAGGAACCTCTGGGTCGACATCGGCCCGGGATCGGAGGCTCGCTCGCAGGAGTGGCTGGAGCGGCAGGGCGATGGCACGGTCAACAACTTTATCGTTACCTGCCGTCAAGCGTACCAGATGCTCGATGCGCAGTGGGCGCCGATGATTGAGGCCAACACGCCGCTCTGGGGGAAGGAGCTCTATCCGAAGCTGAGCAACTCACTGGCGGGCGATAAGCTCAGGCACGACTTGCCAATCGCGAATGCCGCCTTCACGGGGGCAGGCAGCAGCTACACCGAAGCGATGCGCCAGAACACGGCGATCAATGCTTTCATGCAGGCGCGCAACAGCATGTCGGGTGGCACCGGCGCCGCGACCATCGACACCTTCGCGCAGACGCGCGCCGATATCCAGGCACGCAACACGTACAACTCGATTGCGCAGCAGGCGATGGCATGGGTGCCCATCCTGAACATCGTGCTGACAGTTGTGTTCTTCGCGATGTTCCCGGTGATCTTCCCCCTGTTTCTGATGCCACAAACGGGGGTCAGCACCCTGAAAGGCTATGCTGTAGGATTCTTCTATCTCGCGGCATGGGGACCGCTGTACGTCATCCTTCACATGATCTGCATGACGCGGGCAGAGGCGGCAGCGACCGGCGTGGCCGGCGGCGGCGTGACGCTCGGTTCATATGCCGGGATCGCGGCGGTGAATGGCGAGACGGCGACGATCGCCGGCTTCATGCTGATGAGCATACCGTTCCTCGCGGCCGGGCTTGCGCGGGGCGCCATGTCGATCGCAGGCCAGGCGACATCGATGCTGGCTCCCGCGCAGAACGCGGCCGAGGCGGCCGCGGTCGAGGCGACCACCGGGAACTACTCCTACGGAAACATGAGCTGGGCGAACGCGACTTCCAACATGCGGCAAAGCGACCAGTGGTCGATCGCCCCCAGCTTCATGGGCGGGTCGACCAGCGTTGGCTGGCGACAGGATAACGGCGCCGTCGTATCCGGGTTCGGTAACGGCCAGCACGTCATTGACATGGGCGGCGCGATCTCGCGTCTTGGTTTCACTCCGACCATGAACAGCGGCACCGTCTCCGAGTGGCGTCAGATGGCGAGCCAAGCGCATCGACAGGCACAGGCGTACGAGAACGCGGCTCAAGAGATTCTGACCAGTACGCACACCGACCGGAGCGCTTTCGGTACATCAACCGAACGCACGACCGGTTTCGAGGCTGGAACCGGGCGCTCCTTCAACACGAACGTCGAGCAATTCGATCGCACATCGGGGTCGAGCTCGCAGGGCCTCGAGGAGCGATCGTCCACCGGGCAAAGCCAACGCATCTCGGAAGGGCATGATCGGACGGCCGGGACGCTCGACCAGGTGCAAGGCAGCCTGACCGGTGGGATAGGTCGGAGCAGCGGCGGGCAGCGTTCGGGCAGCAACGGCAGGGCAGGTGGCCTCCTGCCGAGCGTGGGCGGATCGCTCGGTGTAAGCAGGACGGGAAGCCAACAAGACACATTACGGTATGGCACTGACGAGACGCGTTCGACAGATAGCTCAAGCTCGTCTTCGAGTGGTGTGCGTGACGAACATTCCAGTGGCAGTGGCGCCTCGACGTCGGACGGCACCTACGATCGCTCAGGCGTCTTTAGCCGAGCTTCTTCCACGTCTTCGTCCTCTCAAAGCACTGAGGACGCGCTAGCGCGAGCAAAGTCCTACTCAGAGGCAGCGCGTCGACTGGAGGAACTTTCTCAATCGCTTTCACGCGATGCGAGCTTTGCCGAGTCTCATGGCATGCAGCTAAGCGAGAATATGAGCCAGGACTTGGCCCAGTGGTATCGCCAACAGCAGGCTCTTCATCCAAACATGGACGCGCCAGAGCTTTGGGCTACCGACCTCACTTCACAGCAGAGGGCCGTCCGGGACCAGATGATACAGCAATGGTCTCAGGAAAAGCGCGATGACCTTTGGAATGAGATCAGCGGAGATATTAGGGAGCCGGCACTAGTCGACGTGAATCGCATTGGCATCGGTGGAAATAGTGACGTCCGCGCTTCGTATCGCCCTCACGGAGTTGGTCGCATTGGCGGCGCGCCGTTGGGCGGCGATCGAGACGCAGCTGCAAGTATAATCGCGGACGGCCGGGCTCGCCTTGATTCTGACCGAGCGGCTGCACAGGCTGCACGCACGAATCGCGGTCACGCGGCCGTGGATTTGCAGTCTTCAGTATCGGAAGATCACAATCGAGGATTCTTCAACGATCCAGACTTACGAAAATAGAGCCCCTCATACAGCTAAATAGAAATAGATCACGGTAGCGCCAAGTAACGCTATCGAGACTGCTCCGCCGATTGAGCGTCCGAGGCTCGTGGGCTCAGCTTCCCCCTCGGAATGCTCGCTATAATCCTCGCACAGCTCATGAGGCTCTCGATCGATGAGCCTGAGAATGGGGCCGCCCGGATTATCCTGCGTCGAGAGATAGGTCGTCGTATCAAGCATCATCGTTATCCTAGGTGATGATATCATGGCCTTAAGTGCAAGCCAATGACCGCGCCGTAACCGATCCGGCCTGCGTGACGAATATAAGCGCGGACTGGCGATCGATTGCGAGGAGCCGACGCACGGAGGGGGCGAGCGTGCGAAGGGCGGTGCGAACGTCCGCCGCTATGCGGCGGAACCAATCGGGAACCAGACCTTTACTCCGAGGCGGATAGGACATAGATTATCGCCATGGCCACGATCCTCTCTTCACGCGAACAGGCTGAGACCGGTGCTCTGGCGCGCCGTGTGGGCGGCTATGACGTGATGATCCGGCTCGAAAGAGAGCTCAAGAGGATCCAGGATGCTGGCAAGACCGGCAAGATCGAGCGCGATCCGAAGACCAAGCAGCTCCGCGTCGTCGCAGTCGCGTAGTTCGCTGCTATGGCGCTGACGCTTTCGGTCATCGCCGGCATTGCTCTGCTCCTTCCCGGACTGTTCGCGGTCCTGTTCTGGAATGTGCGAGCGCGGCGCCATTCCGCCTCTCGCCCAGACCTCCCGATCACGGCCGTGAGCGTGCTCGCCATCTCTATCTGCGTGTCGATGATGGCCCATCTGACGATGTGGTACGTATTCTTCGCGGGCCGGTTGTTCGCGGTGCGGGTCGGTGACGGATTGACCTACTTGGCACCTGAACTAGCGCTGCCCCCGCCGCTGGCCAACCCCATAGAGACCATCGTGCAGCTTACCCACGGCACGGCGACGAGCCCAGGCGAGGTGGCATTGGTCGCGGTCACCATTCTGTTGGAGATCGCCTTTGTAGCAGCCGTGGTCGCGGACGATGGCTTCGACCTGATGCTCGAGGGCATGGACCTCAACAATCAGGGGTGGGTCTACACGTATATCATCCGGCCCGCACAGAACGACTACCGCCCGCTAGCATATGTGCTCACCACGCTCCAAAAGGACAATCTCGGTATCGGATTCCGCGGTGTCGTCGCTGATATTCGGCAAAGCGAACGCGGTGAGACATTGGCGCTGAGCCTCAGCGAGCCGGAGCGTTTCCTGTTCGAGCTGAATGCCGGAAAGGATGGGGGTGGATATGGCGGTGAGGCCAGCGAGCCAAGCTTCGTGCGGCATAAGGATGAAGGCGTCGGCGATGTCGTGTCGCTCGACGGCAAGGTCATTCAGAACATCGTGATTTCCAATCCGCAGGCGAAGCGGCTGCAGGAGCTCAAGTCGCTTCTAGACGCAGGTGGCATACCGGCGACGCCGGAAGAGCCGTCCTCGGAGGATCGCTGAGATGCTCAGCGCAATGTTTATCCGTGCGGTGATCGTCGTGAGTATGCTCGTCGCGGTAGCGGCGATTCTCGGCGGTCTGGTCTTGCTGCTTCAACGACCATGGTGGCCGTCAGTCGTCTTTCAGACCGGGCAACGACCGCGAGCCTATGCTCCTTGGCTAATCGGGACATTTGCGGCGGTTGCGGTGCTTGGCTACACCTTTCTCGGTGGGGCGGGGCTGGCGGTGGCCACGCTGCTTTGGTTCATCCTTGCGCCAGCGGTGATCGTCCCCCGCGCGACCAAGGCGGCGTGGAATGCCGACACCGAAGAGCAGAGGACAGCAGCGCTCGCGGTCCGCAACCGGGTCCGGCTCGCTGCGCGCCAGTCCAAACTCGACGGCACGGAGTGCTGGAACCAATATGTGCTCGATCGAGCCCGAGCCGAGCGACAGGCGGAGTATCAGCCTCCGGGCGCAGGCTAAGCAGCCACCTCACAGGAAGCTCTCTCCGGCATGGTTCTTGAACCTTTCGGCCGAGCGGACATAATCCGACAAGATCTGCACGGTTTTGTGCCGACTGACCTCCTGCATTTTGAAGATCGTTGCGCCTCGGCTTGCCGCTTCGGTCAAAAACCCGGAGCGTAACGAGTGTCCTGAAAACGTGCTCGCGTCGAAGCCGGCGTCTGAGGCGCAACGCTTGACGAGCCGCGCTACCGCTCTGTCGGACATCGGCGAGGCGGTGAGCTCGTCTCCGCGGGTCAAGCGGCGGAACAGCGGCACTCGCTTTGCTTCAGCCTCAGTCCGTTCCAGGCCGGCTTCGAGGATCCGCACCGCGTCGATCCATTCGAGCAGCAGCGCCTTCGGCATGATCTGAGCGCCTTCCGGGATGGCGATCGTTGCGCCTTCTCCTGCCTGGTCGGTCTTGGTCGACCCGAGGTACAACTCGAGCCCTTTTTCATGTAAGCCGACGCTTCCCATCGTCAGACTCACAAGCTCGGATCGGCGCAATGCCGCGGCCATGCCGATCGCAAGGACCGCCCGGTCGCGTTTTGCCCGCAACCCCGTACCTTTGATCTCGGCAAGCATGCTCAGCAGCGCTGCAGCGTCGGCCGCACTCTTGCGAGATTTCCGGATCGTCTTGGTGTGGCGGATGCCGGCGAGCGCCTCGCGGAGGCCGCCGGCGGCCGGGTGCGCGGTCGGCGCAGGGTAGTTGCTCGCCCGGTGGTGGTGTCCGATCGCGGCGACGCGCCGCTCGATCGTCGATGCTTTGAACCCCGCCGTGGCTTGGTTGGCCACAAACGCGGCGATCTGCTCCGGATGCGCCGGCATGGACGCAAGCCCGCGCGATCCGCACCATTCGCAGTAGATGGCCCAGTCTGACCCGTAGGCGCGGTGAGTAGCGGCGGCACGCGCGGCCTCCTTGAATGCCGCGGCCTGCTCGAGGTCCTCGCGCAGGTTAGCGAGCATGCCGTCTTGCGACGCCAGCGCCGGCACGACACCTCCGTCCGAACCAGCTTCATCGTCCGTTGCTTCGTCCACCACGATCGCTACCGCCTCATATCGGACGGGTTTGGCATCCCTTCCGCGCCTTGTCACATATGTCCGATAAGGCATCTTATCGGACATATGAAGAGACTTGGCTCTAAGCTATATTGCCTCGTCGCGCTTATACAGCGAATGGCGTCTCTTGAGGACAAACCCGTCGTTCCCATGCGGCATATCGAGCGTCAGCTCTTGTCAGATGCCGACGTTCAGCGCTTGTCCGCACGGCGTGACGTTGCGACTTAAGCTGGGCCGGTAAGCGACCGTCCGGGTTGGCGCCGGGGCGGTTGATCCCGTCAGCGCGCAGACTGAAAGTGTTAGAGCTATGGCTGTTTACTTCATCTTCCAATTGAGCGCTGGCGAGCCATTGCTGAAGATTGGACGCGCCAAGGACATTTATCAGCGCCGCGACGCTCTGCAGACTGGAAATCCGCATACGCTGGTGCTGGTCGGGTGGATAGAGTCCGATGCAGAAAGCCTCCTTGAGGCAGAGTTGCACCGCAAGCATCATGCGCGCCGCGTCGCAGGCGAGTGGTTCCGTCTCCAGCCCGCCGAAATTCTGGAGGATCTCATGTGCGCCGGCAGCGATGGCTTCGTCGCGCGACATGCCGACGCATTCGAAATTATCGGCCATGATCGTGACGCAGTCCCCGAATATCTCGGCGTCTGGGAATGGGGCGACCTCGAACTCGAAGAATGCTGTCCATTTTGCGGCGCCATGTGCGGTATGCATTTCCAGGAGGCGTCCCAAGCCTATCACTGCATCAGCTGCGGGCGTCTGAGCGATTTCTTCGATCAGACGCCGGACTTCGACACTGAAGAGGAATATCGCGCCTGGCTGGCGGACAATCCTCCGCCTCTCCCCCGAGGAATGGATCGGTTCGCGATTCTGGGCGGCGCACCGGATTATCCCGAGCATCTTCGCCGCAATGGCCGTCTGCGTTAGTCCGTCAGCGCCGGGCTGAGATCCGTGATCGCGTCTACATCTCGATCCAGAGATGATCGATCTGGATCGGTTCGAGGCCGGCGCTCCGGATATGGCGCGATCGCAATGCTGCCGTGCGCCGCAGGCCGTCATGGGCGATCATTGCAAGCTTGTCCGCGGCCGACCAATTCTCGGTCGCATCCTTGACGATACCGTCGATCCAGCTGGCGATTTCCGCTTGCCAATGGCCGATGTCCTGGGCCTGGACATAGCCTATCATCGCGGCTTGTTCATGACCCGCACCGTGATGTCCGGCCTTGAAGCGCTGCACGCCGCCGGTGGAGCTGAACCGGCTGATCAGATATTCGCGCTCGTCACGATCGCTGCCCGATGGCGTGGGCAGTCGCTTGCATTCGATCGGAAGCAAAGTGCGGTACTCGGTGTATTCGCGCCCCTTTATCCAGATCAACTGACCGCTCGGCGCAACGGCGAGATCGATTGCGCGCCGCCCGTCCGCCTCGTCCGGCTCTTCCCGTCGGAATTGCAGAAAGTCCCAGCCCGGTGTGTGCCGCGAAACGCTGTTGAGGCGCGCGCATAGCTGCGCCGTAAGTTTCGTCTCACCTGTTGCAGCCTCGCGCACCGGATCGTCACGCCAGTTCGGAAGGATGCCGCCGATGAACGTCACCAGTGCGCCAAGCCACTCGCCGGGAAGATGGACGCCGGTTCCGAGTGATCCTGCCCGAGCAATGCTTTCCCCTCCATCCGCCAACATCTCAGAAGCCCTGCGCGCGCAAATCGGCGAGGATGTCGTCGGCATCGCGCAAAGCGACCGAGCGTGTCCAGAAACGATGTCGATCAGGTTTCAGCAGGAAGACGAAGCCCTGATCGTAGAGACGGGTGATCCGGGTGATCGTGAGGCCGGACCCGCGGCGCTCGTACAAAAGGCCGTCAAGCTTATGCCGTAGCGCTTCGGCATCTGCCCAGTCGACCTGTCCATCACCGAAGACGTAAGCCCGGCAAATCGCGCCGGACCAGTGATAGGATGGCAACGCCCGCACGGGGTTGCGGCCGTAAACAGCATTGATCTGCTCGAGGAGGGTGCTGTCGAATTGCTCGAGCGCATCGGCCGGCGCTCTATGCATGAGCTTGGCGCGCGTTCCCAGTCGAATGAAATCACGCTGAAAGGCGACGATGTCGTCGGTCAGTATCCGTTCGTTGGCGCTCAGGTCGAGGTTGCCGTCCTCGGGGAAGGGGAGCGCAAAAATATCGGCATTGAAGACGGCGGTTGCCCGCTGTGTGAAGAGCCGCGTACTGATGCCGGCAACATAAGCCTTGAGCGCGACATGCTCTCGGTCGAGCCACTCGGCGACCGATGTGAGCCGCGCGACGTCGCCAGGTGCGGAAAAACCAACAATTTCATTCTTGAAGGCGAGATATCCGTCCTGCCAGACGTCGCTGTGAAGATCCTGATGCTCCTTGATCAGCAAAAGCGGCGCCTGGAAGCGACGGCTGGTCTTCGGATCCTTGATCGGCGCATCCGGTACCACGGTGATCCGATCGGCCTCGATACCATCTGGGCCAAGTGCATCGGTCGGAAGAAGGGGTCGGCCGATCAGGTGGTCGACGTTATTCGACGCATTCTTCTGGCCGCCGAAATAGCCTTCACCGGCATCCCACCCATGCTGCAATGCATATTGCTCGAGTGTCGGAAACTGCCGAAGTCGCTCGATGAAATCCAGAACCCTGCTTCCGCCGAGCAGATTGGCGCGCCAGATATCGCGTGATGCGACAGCGACCGCGTTGGCGAACCAATGCATGTCATAATAGTCGATGTCGAAGCCCTGCTCGGCGCTGGCCCGGCCATTGCGCCGAAACACGGCATGGAGCAGACGGCTGTCCGGGCTGGGCTGGGCGGCTTCCGCAAGGATGACGACGACCTTGGGATCCGCGTCGCCCTTTTTGAAAAGTCCGCGTACGGACACGAAGTCGAGCACCTCTCGCACCGTCCACCGGCTGAAAAAGGCTTGCCGGAATGTGAGGGCGTGCTGGTTGTACAGGAAGCCGGACGGCTCGATCATGGCAAGCACCCCGCCGGGGGCAAGCAACTCCATCGCTTCGTGCAGGAACAGATAGGCAAGCTGGTTGTCGGCCAAGCTGCCATGGGCCTTTTTGTATGCAGCATAGCACCGCTTCGCGCCATCGGTCGTCAGCTTGGACTCGAATGGCGGATTGCCCACCACCACCGCGACCGGTGCCGTGACCAATCCACGCGCCTTCGCCTCGAAGAAGCAGCTTCCGTGAAGCGTATGGTCACCCAGCGGCGGGAAGAGCTTGACGCTGGACCGGATATCCTCCGGTTCGAGCGCATCGCACAAGCTGAGGCAAAGGCTGAACGCAGCGAGCTCGACCGCGCCTTCCTCAAGATCGATTCCATGCACGCGCTGCAGTAGCGGACGAAGCTCGTCAACGCCGGGACGCGCCCAGCCATTGCGCCAGCGCCAGTGGAGCACCAGCCGCTTATAGGCTTCGACGAGAAACACCCCCGACCCGCATGCCGGATCGAGGATGACTCCGTCCCCGTCCATGAGCGCGTCGATCCGCTTCCAGCTGAGCGCCTCCTCGAGGATCAGCCGGACCAAAGCCGGCGGCGTGTAGATCGAACTCGCAGCGTCCTTGACGAACAGCTGGTAGATATTGCTGATCAGCTCGACCGGCAGATCGCGGAACGAGTAGAGCCGCCACAAGCTAAGCTGCCCCGACGAATCTTCATATCCCTCGACAAGCCGTGCATAGCTGGCGAGTCCCTCGCTGACGGTCAGAGCCGCCCGCTCGGAATCCTTCAACCGGAAGACATGGCCATTGAAGCGTTCCTCGAGCGCTTCTAGCAAGGTCACTAGCGCCGGACCATTTCCTAGCACCTGGAAGAACTGCGTCGCGCCGGGCAGGGCGCGATCGAAGTCGTCGGGCAACAGCACCGAGCGTTCTTCCAGATAGGCGATCAGCAGCGACAGGATGAGAAGCCGCCGTTGCAAGCCTGCGTCTAGCAGCTTGCGCTCGCTCATCTGCTTCGCGAGCCCACGCACTTCCTCGACGAGCTTGCGATGGGCGGACTTCTTCGCTGACAACATCAGCCGGCAGGCATCGGGATCGTCCCAGATCGCCCCGTTGCGGATGCGGCTCGCATCCCACCACACGTCCTGGGCGGCGATCTCAGCGCCAATCGTCAAAGTTCGGATCGGCCGGCAGACAGGCGTGCCGTCCGGCCCGAGAAAGTCGGGCTCGTGCGCACACCGGAATAGCTGAATGCGGCCGGGCCCGGCCCGATAGACGATGGGAACGCCACCCCAGCTCCACAAGCGCTTGTGGAGTTCCGCGAACTGCCCATCATCGCCATGATCGGTTATGTCGAAGATCAGCGCCTGCGCTACCGGTGCGCGACCATGGCGTCCGGCTTCGAAGAAGACCGCGCGCGCGCCATAGGCCGCCGCCTTCTCGACCACGGCGACCTCTTCGGGCGGGCGCCCTTCAGGTGTGTAGTCTGCAATGGCGACTAGCCCGTCGACGACGGGAAGATCGCCACCGCCACCGATGGCGAATAGCCATTCCGCGCCGACGAAACTGGAGCCGGGGCTGTGGAGCGTCATCGCCGCCTCCTCAGCGAGGATGCGACCGGCCGACAAGGCTGACGTCGGATCACTTCTGCCGCTTCTTTTTCGAGAGCGCGTAGCCCTCCTTGAGAAGGTCGGTCATGCTTAGCCCTTGCGATGCGGCAAAGCCTTTGAACTCGCGCTTGAATTCCTCGGTGACCTTGAAGTTAAGCGTCTTTCCCTTGTCGCTGTCGGACACGGATTCCTGCTCGGTTGCATCGGTCTGCCGGCTAGCCATGTCGAGGATCCTCAAACAGCGACCGCCCCAAGGTCGCAAAGTCAAGAAAGACATACAGATTTCCGACTCTCTGGCAAGACCGAAAGCCAGAGGGTCAGAATATTGGAAAGCCAGAAATAATGAAATCTGAGTCATGCTCGCTTCCGTTGCAGCGAAGGGCAGAGCTTAGCATCGGAACATATAGAGACCATGAACAATTGACGCTAGCTTGCGTCATCGCGCGTGCATCCCACGCCGCGGCGCAGCGGAGATAGAGCCACGGTGCCCGCGCGAAGCGGTCAGCCGCCAACCTCGTCGGCCGCACCACGCCCGAAATCATGATCTGGATCATCATCTCCTTGAGAGGCTCGCCAGGATGGATATCAGAGGAGATCGATCCAGGGGGCTGGACAGCAGATTCGGGGGAGCAGTGGCCAATGGAGGAGGAAGAGGCCAAGGTCATCGACGCGCGGCAGCTGGTTCGCATCGAGGCTGTACATCGCGGTTTCCTGTATCAGCACATCTATGCGTCGATATGCCTGCTGATGGCAGGCAGCGCTGGGGTCGAGCGGATCATCGTCGAGCACGACGAGGACGTGGAGATCGTCCTGCCCGATCGGCATGTCTATGTTCAGATCAAGACGCGCCAGGGTGATCTGGCGAGCGGAGACATCAGCGGGGCGCTCGACCGGTTCGACGAGATCCGCAAGGCGCACGCAGATGGCAACCGAGCCGGGGAAGCCTCCTTCGTCATTGCGTCGAACGCGGCGCCCAATGGGCCGCTGAAGGAGAAGCTGGCGGCTGCCGATTGGCCGAAGGATGTGGCCTTGCACTGGCCAGAGGGTCCGAAGCCCGAGGATGCTTGCCTCCCGGTGCCGCCAGCAAGCGTCCCTGACGCAATCGAGGCCTCCTCGGCCTTTGCAGCGGACCTCCCGCTTGGATTGCTGCGTCCGGACACCTTGACCTGGAAACTCGCGAGCATGGTCATGTTTGCGTCCGCAGGCGCACCGCCGCGAACGGATCACAGCTTCGCGCGGGAGGAACTACCCGACCTGTTCGAGCAGCTCGCCGTCCAGATGCAGGAGCTTCCCACCCCGCCGGCGCCTTATCGGGCACAGATCAACGAGCCTGCGCTGCTGGGCGATGAGAAGGTCCGGATCGTCTCGGGTCTGTCCGGTGCGGGCAAGACCGCCTGGGTCGCCGAGGCGGTTGTCCACGCGCCGCTGCCGGTCACCTATCTCGACGTGGTGGACATGCCCGGTGCGGCGCTGGCGACGGCGGTCGCGCGCGAGGTCGCGGGCAAGATGTTCGGGCGGTCGAGCGGGAAGCTTGGCGAGATATTCCTGCCCGGCGCCATCGGCCTCGACATGCTGGGGGCGCTCAGCGTCAAGCTCGGCGAAGAGGCGATTGCGGCGCATTTGGTGATCGACAATGCGCACCGCGTCCCGCCAAGCGATCTTGAGGCAATTGCAGCGCGCGCACCCAATCTGCGCATCCTGCTGCTGTGCCAGCCGGGCGCGGCGGTGACCGAATTGGAGGCAAAGCTAGGCATCAAGGCGGAAACGCTGAACGGCTGGGATGAGGACACGATTGCGGCGGCGGCGCATGATGCCGGATGCCAGGCCGACTTCGCCGATTGCGAGCGGCTGTCACGGCTGACGGGTGGCTTGCCATTCTATGTCATCAACGCGGCGGTCGTGGCGGCGCGCGAATATGGCGGGGCCATCCGAGATTTCTGTGCCGATGTCGAAGCGCAATCCCATATCGTCGAGACCGCGCAGGAGATCATTCTCAAGCGCGCATTCGAGTCCCTTTCGACGGAGGATCGCGAGACCATTGCAGTGCTGAGCGTGGCAGATGTGGCGCTGTCGCGGGACGAGGCGATGAACCTGCTGATGGGTGCCGCCGGCCTCGAGAAGAAAGCGGCCGCACTCAGGCTCAAGGCGCTTCCCGCGACGGGCGCGATGGAGATGTTCGGCAATAGCGGCTTGAAGATCCACGACGCAATCCGCGTCCTTGCGACGGCGGACCTCGGTGCCCGCGGCAAGGAGGTGGAGGAAAAGGCCAAGAGCGCGCTTCTCCAGGTGATGATCACGTCGATCCGCGAGGATTGGTCCATCGCGAAGCTTGGTCTCCTGATCAGGCTGTTCGGACAGGTGGGTGATGCCCGGATCCTCGTGGAGTTCGCGACCGACGAGCTGTTTCACGAGATGGGCGTTTGGCCGGAGATCGAGCCCTATCTGCTGGCGATCGCGGCCAATGAGGAGGCCGACCCCGAAACGCGGCTATGGGCGCTCGACGGCCTTGCCTTCAACGATCTGCGTGATGGGGAAGCCGAGCCTGCGCTCGAACGAACCAATGCGATGCGCGCGCTACTCGAGGCCCATGACCTGGGCGACGATGAATGGCTCGCCTGTGGCATGAAGCGCATGCTCGCGTGCGCGAGACTAGGCGATGCGGATGGCGTCAAATCTACGTCCGACGAGGTGGAGAAACGCCTCCCGGACAAATCCGAACATCGCCGCATCTTCCGCTACAATCGCGCCTGGGCGCTGTTCAAGCTTGGTCAGCGGGAGGCCGCAGCCGAAGAGGCAAATGCCCTCGTCGGCGAATATTATGATGCACTCGGGCTTAAGCCGGCAGACGTGTTCGGGCGTAATGCGCCCGAGCTTCGACCGCTGCTCCCGGCGGGCAAGGACGTCACCGACACGGTCAAGCATCTGGCCGACTCTCTCGATCTTCTGGCGCAGTCGATGGGTCAGTTCAGCCCGCGATCGGCGCTGACGCGTATCCATGCGATGAAGTTCTACGAGCTGGCGCAGGCCTATAATTCGCTGGTGCGCGTCGGGCAGGACCTGGTCGACGAGTTCGTCGATGCGCATGATTTCATCGGTGCGCGGGAGGTGCTCGAGAAGAACGTCTTTCCGTTCGTCCAGGCGATCGGGCTCGTCTCCTGGGTCCTGCCGGTCCGGACGCTCTATGCCGTGGTGCTGGCCTATTGCGGTGACCACGACGCTGCTGCAGCCGAGGTCGCGCGGCTGGGCCCGTATGAAGAGGCAATGGTGCCGGGACATCGGGAAGCGTTTCAAAACCAGAAAAGGCTGATCGAGGACCTGCGCCGTCGTGGCGGACCGCCCCAGCGCCGTGTGGAAATCCCGGCGCCGCTCCAAGCCCTGTTCGACCAGCGACGTGGCGCCCCGCGCGCTGTCGAGCCGCGCCGGAAGGTCGGCCGCAATGAGCGCTGCCCCTGCGGGTCCGGCAAGAAATACAAGCAGTGCCATGGTCGCTGATCGGAAACGCCCCGGCAGCGACGCGATGGATCAGCATGACTTCATCGCCAGCATCTTCGAGGCCGCTGGCGGGGAGCCGGTCGATGCGCTTGTGCCGGCGGGCTACACGGGTAAGCGCGCGGATATCCTGTTCCGGAGCGACGGCATCATCGCCGAGATCAAGTCGCTGACCAGCGATCGGCGAAATGATCCCAAGGTCGGCGAGAAACTGGGCGAAATGCTCGCGCGCGATCCAGCAGGCCCGGTGATTTTCGGTGAGGTCACCATCGGCCTTCATGACCTGCCCGGTCATTTGGCGGAGAGCGCGCTCCGCGAGGTGGGCGACCGGGTCCGAAAGGAGGTGTCGTCGGCCGGAAAGCAAATCGAGGCGACCCGGACGATCCTCGACATGCCTGAGGCCTATGGTTTGCTCGTGTTCGTCAGCCCTCCGGACAGGATCGGGCATCAGTCGATCGCGTGGTTGGTCAACGATATCGTCCGCCAGTCCGCGGATCGGTGCAAGCTCGATGGATTGCTCGTCATGGAGACCGCGCTCGGCCTCGGTGATCCGGAGGGGATCAACGCCAACAGCTTCTCATCGGTCTGGTCGATATCGGGCCGTCCCCTGCACGAAGATTTCGGTAACTACCTGGGCAAGGCCTGGGAGCAAATGACCAGTCAGCCGGCACGAACCGCGGAGGTCGGGACTTTCACCCGACTGGGGTCCGCAGAATAAGGATCAGGACTGACGGGCGGAAATGCGTTCCGATCCACAATTTGATGATCCGGACGCAGCGGGTCAGAGGGAACATCGATATCAGGGAAAGCTGGAGACGTGGCGGGCGTC
Source organism: Sphingomonas sp. ABOLE (assembly GCF_003950455.1). Lineage (NCBI taxonomy): Bacteria > Pseudomonadati > Pseudomonadota > Alphaproteobacteria > Sphingomonadales > Sphingomonadaceae > Sphingomonas > Sphingomonas sp. ABOLE. The sequence goes on along the minus strand of NZ_QQWY01000011.1, from coordinate 68,037 downwards.
TAGCTGTCATACTGGCCGCTGTCCCACGGCGCGAAGAACGCCACATAGCTGCCGGGTTGTGCCTCGACGGCCCAGGGAGCGTCTTCGTTCTCCGGCGTGCGGGCACCTCAATCAGGTCGTCCGGGAAGCCGCGATCGCGAAAAGCGAGCACATCCTCATCCCTGTCGTCTTGGCCGAGGTCCGCTTCTAGGATCGGCGAACTAATTGAAGAATGGCCAATATCTGGGCGCCTCGCTGGGAGTCCGCTTCGGAGCATTCCATCGGCAGCTCTTGGTAAGAGCAGATGTTCCCGGTGATCGATCTGAACGACCGACTCTGGTCGTGACCTGCGGTCTGATTTAATATCAACTAGGCCAGTGTTTGCAGCCAAGACCGATCTGCTCGAAATGCTGTAACTTCCGCCCGTCCACTGTTCCATCAGCTAGCACGTTATGCGCATGGGCATTCTACTGTTCTTGCACTGCATCACCGCCGAACATTCGAGTCGGGCCCACGCAATGCCATATCCCACGAGCAATCCTGCCTATCCATTTGGCGTAAGTGCACTGAGAGCAGCCACAAACGCCTCACCTCGTGCCCGTACCTCGAGATGCGTCATGCCAGCCGAGTAGAGCGCTGATCCTAACCCAAAGCCGGCAGCGCCTGCCGATCGCCAGCGCCCCATCGTTTCTGGAAGGATACCGCCGGTCGGGAGTATGCGAGTTCGTTGCGGCAGGACCGCCAGCGAAGCCTTTACGAACACCGGGGTGAAACCCTCGGCCGGAAACAGCTTAAGTGCCGCCGCACCTGCCGCTATCGCCGCGTATGCTTCTGTGGGTGTCGCGAAGCCCGGCAGCGCCGCCATGCCTCGCTCGGACGCGGCGGCGACGATGCGAACATCCGTGTTTGGCGCGATGACCAGCGTACCGCCGGCATCCTCGACCCTTGGGACATCCTCGACGTGAACGACGGTCCCTGCCCCCACGATCGCGCGTCCCGCAAGGTGCTTTGCCAGAAGCTCGATACTGAGCAGCGGCTCCGGCGAGTTCAGCGGTATCTCGATTAGGCCGATGCCCACTTCTACGAGCGCTTCGCCGATCGCCTCTACTTCCACAGGACGGACGCCGCGCAGGATCGCTATGAGCGGGCAGCGTTCGAAAGCGTCGTTGAACGAACCGATATGCGAAGGCTGATGCGTCATGGGACTGCTCATTTCGAGGGCAGCGCGATATCTGCGTACTCTCGGCGGATGAAATCGAGCTTCGGATCGATGTACCGACGGCAGAACGGCCGGCTAGGGTCGGTGCGATAGTAGTTCTGGTAGCGCTCGTCCGACGGTAAGAAGCCGATGAAGGGGATTACCTGCGTGTGAATTTCCTTCGCAGCTTCTTCCGCGAACCGGCGCACTGCCCGCTCAGCTTCCGCAAGTTGGTTAGGTTCGAAGGTGTAGACCGCGCTGCGGTACTTCCCGCGGGGTGAACGTGCTCTGCCTGAAGAGTGTGTTCTAAGATGCACTTCGGCCAGCGTCTCCAGGCTGATAACGGACGGGTCAAACGTTACGATGACGCCTTCGGCCCAGGTGTCCGCGGGAGGCTCGGACTGCAGGAAGCCCTGGTCTACTTGGGTGACCCCTCTGAGCGCCTGAAAAACGCCTTCGGTGCACCAATGGCAGCCGCCGCCGAAGCCAATCTTCATCATTTTCTACCTCGGGTAAGCGGGTGCAGCGCCGCTCGTTCGATGGAGGGAGCGACCGGCGTTGATGAACGCCGCGATACGACGCCCAACTGCGTCCGCCGCCTCGACGTGAGGATAGTGGCCGGCGCCCTCTACCATCATCGCTTCTGCGTTGAGCTGCGCAGCGAGCATTTCAGCCTCGGCGCCGGGATCGGAGAAGTCCGGGTCGTTGGTGCCCATCACTACAAGCGCCGGAACGGCACTGTCGTCCAGGATGGCCGCAGTGTCCGCTTTTGACAGCGAGAGCATCTTGAGGAGCGCGTCCATTCGACCCGGCTCTTTCAGGTTGCGGGCGATTGCCCGCTTGACTTCGGTATGGTCGGGCGCTCGTAGCTTCGTAAAAAGGCTAGCCCAGTAAGTCGTCCAGAACCATATGCGCCATGGTCCGGCGAAGCCGATCGTAAGAGCGAGCTTCTGTACCGTGGAGAGTGGAAGATCGCGTACGATCGGCCCCAGCAAGACGACTCCGTTGACCAGGTTTGGCGCTTCCTTCGCCGCCCATAGCGCGGCCCCTGCGGCAAAAGAGTTGCCCAAGATGAATGCCGGCCCAGCATCTAGGTGTCGGATGATGGCCACCGCGTCACGGCCGACGGCGCGGGCTGAATAGTCATCCCATTGAGACGACGTTTCGCCAAAGCCGCGGACGTCCATCGTAACGACCCGCATCCCCGCCTGCTGCAGGATCGGCTTCAGGTGCCGATACTCTGATCGCAGATCGCCCATCCCGGGAATGCCGAGAACGATCGGACCTGCGCCTCCCGTGTCGTCGAACGCCACGGCACCGCCCTCATGTTGCACGAATTGCGTGCGCAATTGGCCAGCGTTCATATTGATCCCTCACAATATCAGATCGACAAGCCGCGCGGATCGGCCTTCGGCTAGCGTCATGGCGTTCGGCGCCCCGGCGGCTTGCTATTGTCTGGAAGGCGCGATCGGTTTGCCCGAGCAGCGATGTCTAGATTGCGGTGGTCAGCTGGGCCGGCTGGCTTCGAAGAGGAACCATGCGCGCCGTTCCGCTTCATCGGTCCATGTGTCGATGAGGCCAGAGGTGGCGTTATCCTTCGCGTCGTCCGCCACCTCCTTCGCGCGCCGGAACGCCTCCACCATGTGCAGATTATCGGCCCTCAGCTCGGCCAGCATGTCCTGCGGCGTCACGAACTCGGCATCGTTGTCCTTGATGGTCTGGTGGCGTGCGATGTCACCGATCGATGTGAGCGTACGATTGCCCGTCTTCCTGGCACGCTCGGCGATCGCATCAGTGACGGCGAGAATCTCGGCCGCCTGTTCGTCGAGTAGGAGATGATAGTCCCTGAAATAGGGACCAGAGACGTGCCAGTGAAAATTCTTGGTCTTCAGATAGACCGCGTAGCTGTTCGCGAGGATGATCTTGAGCGCATCGGCTACGGTCATCGTTGCGGACTCGTCGAGGTCAGTGGGAGTTGCAACTGGCGCAGGACTGGCGTTAATCATCGAGAAGCTCCCTGAATGGTGGCTTTCACAGGAGCCGGCATCGATTCCCCTTCGGCCGCTGAGGCCGACAGAATGAGTTTGCCTCAGATCGATGTCCAATAACCAGCGGCTATAGTTTCGATAGCCTTCGGCGACGAAGGCGAGAGCTGCACTTAAGTCGCAAGTCTTACACCGCGCGCGAGATGGAGTTTATTTCTCGGGCGTGAACCCAAGCACAAAGCTCACCACTTTCTCCGAGGACATCTCGCAAGGCCTGAGCAACGTCTTGCCGTTCGCCACTCGGTACAAATTGAAACTTACGATATCGGTGCCGGCGAGATCTCTCGCAAACAGGCTGTTCCGCCGGCCATCGTCAGACCGCTGCACCGTCACGCCGTAACGGCGGCCGTCGAAGGTCCCTTCACTATAGCCGCGCGGCAGACCTTCGAGCGCTGCTTCGAAGTCGGCGTTCTCCATTCAGGCAGCCGGTGCGCTATCAGGACGGGACGTGGTCGGCAGGCACCTTTGCGCGGCGCGCCAGCCGACCCGCCTGCCTGCTGCCCGGGGCGCCGCGATGCGGCGACCCGGCGAGGATGCGACAACAATCACGAGCGCGCCTTAGACCAGGACACCGCCGGAAACGTCGATGACGGCCCCGGCGGTGTAGTTGGCGGTAGGACCAACGAGATAGCTCACCGCGGACGCGACTTCCTCGATGGTCGCGATGCGACGTATCGGATGCAGGTCCAGGACGGCTTCAGGGAAGTTTTCCGCAGCACCTGCCGCCATATCGGTCGGCATGATGCCAGGCTGCACCACGTTCACGGTGATATTGCGCGGCCCAAGGTCGCGCTGCACGCCGCGGGCGTATCCGGCGATCGCTGCCTTCGTGCCTGCGTAATCGGCAACCCCCGGCACGATCGCGCGCGTACCTAGTCCGGACCCGATGAAGACGATCCGGCCGCCGTCCGAAATCTTCTGCGCTGCCGCCCGCGTCACCGCAACGGTCCCGAGCACGTTGACGATCCATTGCTTGTCGAAGGCCGGCCCATCAAGCGTGGGATCGTCGACCAGCTTGCCCTGAACCGCGATCGCTGCGTTGTTGATGAGGATGTCGAGCTTGCCGAGCTCCGAGACCACCTGCTCGACCATCGGCTGCGCAGCGGAGCTATCTGCCTGATCGCACTGAATGGCGATCGCGCGCACTCCTTTGGCTCTCACCTTCTCGACCACGGCTTCCGCCTTGGCGGCCGAGGCGGCATAGGTGATCGCGATATCAGCGCCCTGTTCGGCGAGCGTCTCGGCCAGCACGGCCCCGAGACCCCGAGAGCCGCCGGTGATCAGCGCGACCTTGCCTTGTAGAACCTTCGACATTTGAGCTTCTCCTGTTGAGGCTTGGATGTCCGCGCGCCGATCGAAAGCAGGGGCGCCGACAGGTGGGTAGTATGGGCGCGGCTCGAGAGCTTACGGCGCTCGAGGCATCTGCTGCATCGGTTCGACACCCATCAGCGCCATGCCGTTGCGGATGACCTGTCCAACGGCGTTCGCCAGCGAGAGCCGGGCGTGACTGAGCGGGGCGTCGTCTTCCAGGATGAAGCGGCGCTGCGGATCATCGATGCCGGCGTTCCACATGGCGTGGAATGCGCCCGCAAGTTGAAAAAGGAAGAAGGCGATCCGATGCGGTTCGCGCGCTGCTGCAGACGCCTCCACTATGCGCGGAAATTGTGCCGCATGTTTCACGAGAGCGAGGTCGCGGTCGTCCAGTCGGGTCAGGTCGGGTGTGCCCCCCTGCTCGATGCCGGCTTCGGCCGCGCGATTGGACAGCGAGTAGATACGCGCATGGGCATAATGCACGTAGAAGACCGGGTTGTCCCTGGACGCCTCGACAACCTTCGCGAAGTCGAAGTCCATCGGTGCTTCGGCTTTGCGGGTCAGCATGGTGAAGCGGACGACGTCCTTGCCGACTTCCCGAACCACATCGGAGAGCGTCACGAAGTTGCCGGCGCGCTTCGACATCTTCACCGGCTCGCCCGCGCGAAGCAGGCGAACGATCTGCACCAGCTTGACGTCGAAACGCTTGCGCCCTTCGGTGAGGGCATCGGTAGCCGCGACGATGCGCCTCACCGTGCCGGCGTGATCCGCGCCCCAGACGTCGATCATCTGATCGGCGTCGCGTGCCTTCTCGAAATGGTAGGCCAGGTCGACGCCGAAATAGGTCCAGCTTCCATCTGCCTTGCGGATCGGCCGGTCCTGATCATCGCCAAAGAGAGTTGAGCGGAACAGCGGCAGCTCGATCGGTTGCCAGTCCTCCGGTTCCGATCCCTTCGGACGGTCAAGCACACCATCATAGATGAGATCGCGCTCGCGCAGCCACGCCTCGGCGGCGGCGGGCCTGCCCGCTTCGAGAAGTTCGGCTTCCGATGCGAAGCGGTCATGACGAACGCCCAGCAGCGCGAGGTCCGCGCGGATCGTTTCCATCATCGCTGCGACGGCGCGCGAGCGGAAGATCGGAAGCCACGCGGCCTGCGGGGCATGTCGGTAACGGTCGCCGAAGTCCGCCGCCAAGGCCTGGCCGACGGGCTTGAGATAGTCGCCCGGATAGAGGCCTTCCGGAATATCGCCGACGCTGTCGCCCAGCGCCTCGAGGTAGCGGAGGTGGGCGGATCTGGCGAGGACGTCCACCTGTCCCCCGGCGTCGTTGACATAGTATTCGCGGATCACGCGGTGCCCGGTGAACGCCAGCAGGTTCGCCAGCGCGTCCCCCACGACCGCTCCGCGGCAATGCCCCATGTGCATTGGGCCGGTCGGATTGGCCGAGACATATTCGACGTTCACCGTCGTGCCGGCACCAGAGTCCGATTTGCCATATCGCTCGCCCGCATGTGCGATCGTCGCCAGCTCATTCCGCCACGCGCCGTCGGAAAGGCGCAGATTGATGAAGCCCGGCCCGGCGACGTCGACCCTTGTCACTTCGGCGAGCGCCGCCAACTGGTGAGCGAGTGCCTCGGCGAGCTGCCGCGGCGGGACTCCGGCAAGTCTCCCCATAACCATCGCAGCGTTGGTCGACAGGTCGCCGTGCGCAGCGTCATTCGGCGTCTCCACGGTCACGCCGCTCCGTGCTAGACCGGCCGGCAGGTCGCCAGACGCCTCCAGCGCATCGAGCGCCCGGTCGAGGTGAGCGGCGACGCGAGCATGAAGCGCTGCCGGCATCAGCGGCCGCGCCCGGCGAGGAGCTTGTTACGCAACCTCCACCCCTTTCCAGAATGCGAAATGATTCCTGATCGCTTCGGCATCCGCGGTCGGGTCGGGGTAGGTCCAGGCCGCATTCGGATTTCGCTCGCCGGCCACCCGAACATGGAAGTAGCGTGCCGAGCCCTTGATCGGACAGACGGACGAATGATCGCTCGCCTCGAGCCGGCTACGATCGACCGTCTCCGGCGGAAAATAGTGATTGCCGTCGACAATCACGGTCTTTTCGCTCACGGCGATAGTGGCGCCGTTCCAAACTGCCGAAACCATTTCCTATTCCCTCTTTCCATCGCTGGCTGGGCGCGCCTTAACCAGGCGCATCAGGTGGCAGACGCCTCACCCGCGAGAAGCTTGTCGAGGCCGCCTTTGGCATCGAGCTCCAGAAGGTCGTCAGACCCTCCGATGTGCGTGCCGTTGATGAAAATCTGTGGAACCGTGGCCCGTCCCGACGCTTCGACCATAGCCTGCCGCTGAGCAGGATCTTCCTCGATGTCGTGTTCGGTCCATTGCACGCCCTTCTGCGTGAGCAGCGCCCTCGCGCGGCGGCAAAAAGGACACCAGCTGGTCGTGTAGAGAGTAATTTCGGGCGTCATGGCTACTGTCTCCGGTCGTTCGCTGTTGAGGGTGATTGCGATGGCTCGGGCATTTCGTCTCAGCCGAAGGTAAAGGCGAAAGCCTGAGCGCCGGCGTCGAGGAACTCGATCGAGAAGGTGCGCTCCCGCACGGCACCCTGCTGCCGAACGAGCTGGTAGAGACGCTGCCCGTCGATCGTGCCGTTCCCAGCATCGTCGATGTCCGTGCCGTGATCGCCAGCGGGTGGCTTGCCGTCGATCGTGACGCGGAACCGAACCCGCTGGCCCGTGGCGGAAGGGCCGAGCACAAGGTGGAGGTCGCGGGCATGAAAGCGGTAGACGATGCGGGCGCCGGCGGATTGGGCCGAGGCATGTTCCGACCCTGCGATCCAGCGTCCGGACAGCGCCCAGGCATTCAGAGGCAGCCGAGGCGGCGCGACATAGTTATGCCCGGCTTCGCGCACGAGGCCCCCCGGTGACGTGAAACGCTCGCCACGCACATAGCCCAGGTAGGTCTCGGGGGAGCGTACGTCGTTCCAGCTCGCTGCCGCAGAGCTTCCCGCAGTGCGTACCGATACGGTCCGCATGTCGCCGACGGCTTGGCCATTCTCGGCAAGGAGCCGCTGGATAACCTTTTCAGATTCGGCGTAGTTGCCTTCGCCGAAATGATGGTATCGGATGCGGCCGCGGCCATCGATGAAATAGTGGGCCGGCCAGTAGCGGTTGTCGAAGGCGCGCCAGATCGCGTGATTGTTGTCGAGCGCGACGGGATAGGTGACGCTCAGGTCACGCACCGCCTTCGCGACGTTGCCGGGATCTTTCTCGAAGGCGAACTCGGGGGCGTGAACGCCGATCACGACGAGCCCGGCCGCCCGATACTTCTGATCCCAGGCTTTGACGTAGGGCAGCGTTCGCAGACAATTGATGCAGCTGTATGTCCAGAAATCGACCAGCACGACCTTGCCGCGCAACGCCTCGCGCGTGAGCGGTGGAGAGTTCAGCCAGCTCGTTGCACCGGTGAGCGGTGGCAACTCCCCTTCGATGCCGAGCGGGCCGTCTCCCAGAATGCTGGTTTGTGTCGAGCGATCATCCAGCCGGAACCTGTCCAGGAGTTTCTGTTCGACGGTCGACGTGCCGGCGAGCGAGAGCCTGGTCAGCAGGCCCGTGTCGAGCCCCAGCGCGATGGCGGCCACGGCGACGAGCACCAGCGCGCCGAGCGAGCGACGCAATCCGTCTCCGACACGGATCGATCGCTTCATCGCGGCGAACACGCGCCCGCCGACGAGTAGCGCCAGCGCGAGCGACGTTGCCGCGCCGGCGGCGTAGGCGAGCAGCAGCAGCGACGTGCCGACATTGGCGCCCTGCAGGGCGGCTCCGGTCAGGATCAATCCGAGGATCGGTCCCGCGCACGGCGCCCATAGAAGACCGGTGGCGAACCCAAGCAGCAGGGATGCCCAGAAGCTGCCGCCGGAGCGTTCCGGGCCGGTCGCCTCCGTGAGACGGGCGCCCAGCTTGACGAGCGGTCTGGTGGCCCGATCCGCGAGCGCGGGAAAAAGCAGCAGAAGGCCGAACAGCCCCAGTATCAGCAGCGCCACAGCCCTCCCGAGGCTGTTCGCCTGCACGGCCCAGCCGCCGCCGACCGCCGCCAGCGTCGCTACCCCGGCGAAGGTTACCGCCATACCCAGCAGAAGCGGCAGGCCACTGCGCATGAACGGCTGACCTGCTCGCGCGAACACGAAGGGCAGCACCGGCAGGATGCATGGGCTGATGATCGTCAGCACGCCGGCGAGGTAGGAGAGCATCAGCAGCAGCATCACGAGCACTCTTTCAGCGAGAAGAGGAGTAGCCGGGGTCTCCGGGCATCAGCGGCTCGTCCCGGCTGGGGGCTGGAGCTTGCGCCGGCATTGATCCGCGGCGTGCGGGCGCGAGGTATCATGCCGCCATCCGCCGGACTGTCTCCAGCACCCGGTCCTGACGATATGGCTTCGAGAAAAAGACCATGTCCTCGGGAAGGGCGGTCCCTTCCGGCCAGGGTCTCCCCGACGTGATGATGATCTGAATGGAGGGCCAGCGCTCGCGAATGCAGATCGCCAGCATGATGCCGTCGATCCCGCCGGGCATGTCTACATCGGTGAAGACGACTCGGACATCGAGCCGATCTTCCAGAGTGACGATCGCGTCCGTGGCATCGGCCGCTTGCAGCACCTCGAAGCCGGCCTCCTCGATCATGTCCGATGCGAAAAGCCGAACAAGTGGCTCGTCTTCCACGACGAGAACCACGGGCCTCATCATTATACGCATTCCTCCGTCAGCCCTTGGCCAGGTGGCGCATGGGGGCTTGCAAGTCGGCCGCGAATCCGCCCGGATCGTAGCGGAGATCCACTCCGCCGGTGCCGGCCAAGCCGATGCTGATGAGCTTCGAGCCGAAGCCGCGTCGCGTCGGTGGAGTGACTGGAGGTCCTCCCCGCTCGCGCCACTTGATCATGAGGCGATCGTCGCCATCGTCAGTCTCGATCTCCCAGGTCAGCGAGACTTCGCCGACGTCGCCCGTCAGAGACCCGTATTTGCAGGCGTTTGTCAGAAGCTCGTGCACGATCAGCGAGAAAGAGAGCGCCGCCCGTGCGCCCAACGCCACTGGTGGGCCGTCCATCTTCACGCGATCCATGAACCCGATCGCCTCGACCACGGTCGTCGCGATCGATTTGAGGTCGGCCTGCGCCCAGCTATTCTGAAGCAGTGCATCATGCGCGGCGCTCAGCGCCATCAGGCGGCGTTCGAACGCATAGACCGATTCACGATCGCTGGCCGATCGCAGTGTCTGGCTCGCGATCGCCTGAACCATGGTCAGCATGTTCTTCAGCCGGTGCGCGATCTCACCGTTCACGATGCGCTGCTGCTCATCCGATCGATGTCGCGCAACGCCGGCTTCGAGACGGTCGGTCGCGCTACGGACAAACGCGATCTCTTCTGCGAGCCAAGGCCTGGGCTGCGCCGAATGGACGAAGAACAAGGCGATCGTCCGGCCATGTTCCCTGACCGGCATATCGACGAGCGCGCGAACCCCGATGCGCATTGCGATCGAAAGGTTAGAGAATGCGCGTTCGTCGGTGAGAGCGTCAGCGACCACCAGCGGGTCGCCATAAATGAGCGGCTCCCGCAAACTCACATACTCGTCGAGGCGATGACGGCCGGCGATGCTGAGAATGCCGGGCGCAGTCCAGTCGGTCTTGATGTCGATCGTTTCGACTGCGTCGTCGACCGACCCCAGACCGGCGCGATCTGCGGTCAGCACGCGACCGACGATAGCGGCGGTAGCTGATGCCATCTGCCCGGCGTCTACGCTACCCCGAATGGCCTCGCCGATCTCGACCAAGGCGGCCTGCAACTCCGTCAGGCGATTGCTGACCCTTGCGGTCCGACGAAGCTCGAGGTTCTCGCTGGCGAGGCGAGCGAGCGCGCGCAGCATCGCCCTTTCCAACTCGCTCAACCCTTCCGGGCGTGGCTCGGTGTCGATGACGCAGAGCCGGCCGACAATGGCACCGGAACGCAGAACCAGCGGTGCGCCGGCGTAAGCGCGGAAGTGCCGGGCGCCGGTGACGAGCGGGTTGCAATTGGTGCGATGATCGGCGGTCAGATCCGTAATTTCGAGAATGTCTCCGCGATCGATCTCGATCCGGCACACGGAGTGCTCGATCTCCGTTTCCCGAACGTCCAGGCCGTACTTTGCCTTGAACCATTGTCGGTCGACGTCGAGGAGGGTGATCAGCGCGATCGGGACATCGCAGGCCTTTGCCGCGATGAAAACGAGGTCGTCGAAGGCTTGCTCATCTGGCGTGTCGAGAACCATCAGGTCCGCAAGCGCCTTGGCGCGATGGATCGCACCTACGTCCGCCGTGTCAGCATTCAGAGCCACTGATCGCCTCCCGTAGAGGGATCGCATGGTCGGGATTCATAATCGCGACAGGCTCCGGCGGATCTCTGCGGCGCGAGTGAGATAGCTTGCGCGTGCCCGCTCGGGCGGTTGCGCATCGAAACAGCCCCGAGCTGCCGACGGGCGCGAGCGAAAGGCGGGTCAGGCGGCCGCACATCAGTGTCCGACGGTGCGCGGCGGCCATGTCGTCGACGACACGGCAGATGCATCTTGAGGGCGCGGATCTGCGCCACCGACGGTGAGAACGATCTTCCCTTGAATGTGCCCGTCCGCAGCGCGCTCGTGCGCTGCCGCCGCCTGCGACAGCGGATAGGTGCTGTCGACGGCAACGCGGACAGCTCCGCTTTGAAGCAGCTGCCCGAGCTCTGCGAGTTGCGCGCCGTTCGATCTGACCTGCGTCGCCGAGACGGTTACACCGAGCCGAGCCGCCTCGTCCTGACTGGCGAAGCCCAGCGGGAAGATCGGAAAGAGCGCGCCGCCGCGTCGGATCGTGCGCAGGAAGCGGTCTACCGTCGGACCCCCGACAGCGTCGACCACAAGATCGACGTCGCGCACGACATCCTCTGCCGCAGTCTTCGTATAGTCGATGAAATCGTCGGCACCGAGGTCGTCCAGGAAATTCTCGTGCCGGCCGGATGCAACGGCGATGACGCGCGCGCCCTGTTGCTTCGCCAGCTGGACGGCGAGATGGCCCACCCCGCCAGCCGCGCCATTGACGAGAACCCATTTGCCGGCAAGCGGAACCGGTTGATGACGATCCGGCTGCAGCGGATTAGGCTCGTCGTGACCCAGGTCGATTAGGAATTGCCAAGCTGTGAGGCCCGACATCGGGACGGCCGCGGCATGCACGTGATCGATCGCCCGCGGCTTGATGGCGAGGTCTGATGCCGGCGCGGATACATATTCGGCATATCCCAGGCTGTCGCCGTAGCTCGGGAAACGGATCATGCCGAATGCTTCGTCGCCGGGCGCGAAACCCTGCACATCGTCGGCGACGGCAACGACGACACCGGACACGTCCGACCCGGGAATGACCGGGAACGCGACCTCCGGCCGCCATTCCGGCGGCAGGGCCTTGTACCCTTCCCGCAGATACCAGTCGGGGGGGTTGATGCCCGCGGCGAGCACGCGGACGAGCACTTCTCCCGGTTTGATGCCCGGCTTCGGAGCGTCTTCGTATCGAAGCACGTCTGGAGCGCCGAATTCATGGAATCGGATGGCTTTCATATTGCTGGCCCCCTTCAGACGCGCTCGAGGAGCGCGACGGTGCCCTGTCCGCCGTCGGCGCAGATGCTGACGATCGCCCGTGATCCCGCCGGCAGCGCCCACAGCTCCTTCACCGCCTGGCTGAGGTCGCGGGCGCCGGTGGCGCCGAACGGATGCCCGATCGCCACTGAACCGCCATTCGGGTTGACGCGGTCCCAGTCGAACTGGCCCATGTCTTCGTCGACACCCGCCTTCGCGCGGACCCAGTCCCTGTCGGAAATGGCCGCGACGTTCGCCAGCACCTGGGCCGCGAACGCCTCGTGGATTTCCCAGAGCGCGATGTCGGAATAGCTCAGCCGATGCCGAGCCAGCAGGCGCGGAATGCCATAGGACGGCGCCATCAGCAGACCTTCGGCGTGAAGGTCGACCGCTGACACCTCGTAGTCGACCAGCCGGGCATATGGCGTATTGGACGGTAGCTTTGCCACTCCGGCCGCGTTGGCGACCCAGCAGCCGGCCGCGCCGTCGGTGATCGGCGAGCTGTTGCCGGCCGTCAGAGTTCCGGAACCGCTCTCCCGGTCGAAGGCTGGCTTTAGGGCGGCAAGTCGCTCGGCCGACGTGTCTGAACGAGGGTTAGCGTCGCGCGTCAATTCGGGCAGCGAGACAACGAGGTCATCGAAGAAACCGGCGTCCCAGCCGGCGACCGAACGCTGGTGGCTTTTCAGCGCCCAATCGTCCTGGGCTTCGCGCGGGATGGACCAGGCCTTGGCCGTCTCCTCCATGTGATCGCCCATGGTCCTGCCGGTGATGCGGTTTGCCCACCCCTTGGTCGGCAGGACATAGTCGCGCGGCGTGAGGGCCTGCAGCGCAGCCAGCGCGGCGGCGGGATCCTTCGCGAAGAGATCAGTGAGCCGCTTCGATGCCTCTGGGGTCACAGCCAGCGACGGCCTGCTCATGACCTCGCCGCCGCCAACAAGCGTCAGGTCGGTTCCGCCGCCGAGCATGCCCGCAGCTGCGAAGGTCGCCGTCATGCTGGTCGAGCACGCGAGAACTACGGAGAATGCCGGCACGCTCGGATTGAGCCCGGCATCGAGCCAGACCTCGCGGGCGATGTTGCTCCAGCCCAGGTTCGGGATCACGGTTCCCCACACGACTAGGTCCGGCTCCGCCTGCTTCGCCATCGCCTGCGCCACCGGGACGGACAGCGAAACCGTGTCGTATGCCGCTAGCGCTCCGCCGCCGCGGCCAAACGGAGTCCGAAGGCCGGCGGCCACGAAGACGGGTTCGGCGAAGCGGCTCATGCTGGTCTCCCGAGAGTCTGGAATTGCGCTGGAATGAGGCAGCGGGATGCTGTCGCGGTCGCGCGTTGCGGTCGTCGCATCACGATCCTCCCTGTGGATCGTCGCGCAGGTCGATCACCATCTTGCCGCTGTTCTTCCCCGCGAAGAGGTCGAGGAAGGCAGCCGGCGTGTTCTCGAGGCCGTGAAGCACGGTATCCTGCCATTTGACCTCGCCCTCCAAAATCCATCGCGTGACGTCGCGCTGGAAGTCTTCCCACACGGACATGTTGTGGATCGTGATGAAGCCCTGCAGCAGGATGCTCTTCTCGATCGCGGCATAGATGTTGCGGGGGCCGGACGGCTCGCTGTTATACTGGTCGATCATTCCGCAAAGGGCGAAGCGGGCGAAGTCGTTCGCGGCGTTCAGCGCTGCCTCTAGATGCGTCCCGCCGACATTGTCGAAATAGACGTCGATGCCTTCTGGTGCTGCCGCGTCGAGCGCTGCCGCCATGTCCTCCGCCTCCTTGTAGTTGATCGCGGCATCGACGCCCGCCTCATCGCGTAGCCAGCGAAGCTTTTCCTCTGAGCCGGCGGAGGCCACGACCCGGCATCCCTTGATCTTTGCGATCTGGACGGCGAGCGAACCGACCGAGCCGGCTGCGGCGGAGACGAAGACGGTTTCGCCCGACTGCGGCTTTCCGATCCGCAGAACGCCGATGTAAGCCGCGAAGCCGGGGAACCCGAGCGGCCCGAGATAGGCTTGCTCCGGGATCGCAGGATCGATCTTGGTGGCAGAAGTGGCGTCGATGACCGCATAGTCACGCCACCCGGCGAAGTGGCTGACGACATCGCCCGGCCTGAGGTCGGTGTCTTCGCTTTCGATGACGACGCCGATCGCGGCCCCATCCAGGGGCTCGCCTAACTCAAACGGCGGCATGTAGCTTTCGCGCCCGGTCATCCTTCCGCGCATGTAGGGGTCGACCGAGAGCCAACGATTGCGGACAAGAACCTGCCCGGTGTGCGGAGACGCGAGCGATCGTTTGACGAGTTCGAAGTTGTCAGATGCGGGCAGCCCTTCCGGACGCGCCTTGAGATGAAATTGTCGCGCCACGACCGTCATCGCATCAGCCCTCCCCGCTGATCGCCGAGGTTTAGCGTCCCTGCCCGAGAGGACGCGGCGAGACTTGCGCCGTTATCCACCGTAGCGCTCGGTCTTGATTGCCGCGGCGTCCAGACCGGCGCGCAGTGCGCCATCGGTCGCAATGTTCACGAAGCCGTTCGACCCGCAGACGAAGACGTGCGCCGGCGTGCGGGGAAGCCGACCGATCACCTCCCGGACGACTGCGCTATCGATCCGCCGCGCGAAATCTGTCGCACGCCTCGGAGCTTCACGCGTGATCGCCAGCGTCAGCACGAAGGCGGGATCATCCAATTCGATGGCCTGCAGCTCGTCCGAGAACAGGACGTCGCGAGCCGAGCGGGCCGACAGGAGCAGGGCTGTCGGAACAGTCTGTGCCATCTCGCGGCGCTGTCGGATCATCGCCATCAGCGGGACGAGGCCAGAGCCTGCTCCGATCAGGAGGATCGGCTCGGCTGCCTGCCCCGGCCAGAGGAAGTGCCCGCCGAGTGGGCCGCGAAGTTCGATCTCGTCACCGACCGCCGCCACGTCGTGGAAGAAGGGGGATACTTCCCCGTCGGACAAGCGTTCGATGGCGAGCTCGAGGACCCCTGTATCGTTGGTTGGCGAGGCAATCGAATAGCTGCGCATCGCCGTGTAGCCGTCAGGCGCCGTCAGGCGCACGTCGACGTGCTGACCCGCCACATGGGTGAAAGGCGTGCGCAGCCGGAAGAAGAAGCTTTTGATCGCCGGGGTCTGTTGGGCGACCCGGTCAATCACGGCTTTCTGCCACGGCGCTGCCTGCACGGCGCCATCAGTCATGGGTGTACCGCTGCTCGCGCCACGGATCGCCATAGATGTGATAGCCGCGAAGTTCCCAGAAGCCGGCTTCGTCGCGCGTTGTGAACTGCAGCGCTTTCACCCACTTGGCCGACTTCCAGAAATACAGGTGCGGCACGAGCAGGCGCGCTGGGCCGCCATGATCGCGCGGAAGCGGTTGCCCGGCATATTTGAGCGCGACCATCGCCTTGTCGGAAAGCAGATCCGCCAGTGGCACGTTGGTCGAGTAGCCGTCGTACGAATGTACGAGGACGAAATCGGTTGGTTGCTCGAGCCCTGCGTCCGCGAGGATGTCCTCGATGAGTACGCCTTCCCATGCCGTATCCAGCTTGGACCAGGACGTGACGCAGTGAATGTCCTTCTTCACCCTGGTCTGAGGCAGAGCGTTGAACTGGCTCCAGTTCCAGACCTTGACCGGCTTCGGCCCGATCTTGACCGTGAAATTCCATTTCGCGGTATCGAGGTCCGGCGTCGGTCCCGCGGTCAGGACCGGAAAATTCTCGACGAGATGCTGGCCAGGCGGAATCCGGCCGGACTGGTCGCTACCCGATCCGCGACCGGTAAAACCTCTCGTGACCATGCCGGACTCCCCTTGTTCGTCGCGACAGCCCCGGCCTAGTTTTCAGCTCACTTTCCTGCGTCACAAGTCTTACGCACGCGGATCGAAACGAAGATAAACTTTGTGAAACCTAGGTGCCTGATGCTCTGCCAGTATAGACATGATTTCGTTCGTCATGATTCGTGACGACGACGTGTTGACTATAACTTCGGAGCATTGCCGTTTCCCAATAGCCTGTGACTATAGTTTCAATAGCCGTGAGAGCATTGGATGCCGCGTGATCGCCAAGACCCAGGCACCTCGCGCACTCGCAAAGCCTGGGGAGTGGTCCGCAAACGCGAGCGGCTGCACCGCGATCGACCGCGACGCGATCCAGTCAAACCCCGATATGAATTCGAGGTTCGGTCGAGCTATCTCGCGTCAATGGCTTCGGAAGCGGAATCGAGCTTCGCCTTGAGCACCGGCCAGCTATCGCGAATGTCTTGGCGGTAGGTCTCTCCGTCGCTCACGCGCTGCAAAAGCGGATGGGCAAGCCAAGCGGACTGCTGCGGGCTGAGATAGTCAGGGATCGGGTTGCGATACGGCACGGCCAGGTTGAGTCGAGTTCGCTGCGCCGCCGACAGCGGCAGATGGCGGACGGCGTTCTTGCGCAGGTAGAATTGCGGCTCGCGGTCTAGACGAAAGCTACCACGCGCCACCGGTGCGAAGCCCTCTGCACGGGCATAGGCGTCCAAGTCGTCGCGGGTGATGGCGCGCGGGTCGAATTGCACCTGCACCGCTTCTTCGCCGTCCACCCAACCCGCATCGGTCGTGATCACGGCGGGATGCTGAGCGAAACTCGTTTCCCCCGACCAAAAGCACGGCGTCGTATAGATGCCCCTCTCGCTCAGGCCATTTTCGATGAGCAGGTCACGCCCCAGCAGTTGGAAATAGGCCGGCACGTCGCCGCCGAGCGCTTCCAGAGCTGCGCTGAGCCTCTCGTGAAGGGCGAGCGGATCGTACCGATCCGCCAGACGGGGCAAAAGCTCCGTTCCATCTGGGCGAAGGAAGCGCGTGACCGGGTGGTTCCAGGATCGCTCGCCATAGAGGCGCATTATCCTGGCATCAGCGCCGGGATGATTGTTGAAGACCGCCACCGGCACAAACCGCTCGGCGATCAGCTCCACCATCAGAGGATGCGTCAGAACGTCCTGCCCGAAGTTCACGCAGGTCGCGCACCCCGGAACTTCCTGAAACAGCAGCAACACAGGCTTGCCCTGAGCGGCCGCGAGCGACGTGGCATGATCATAGTCGCGCAGCCATGCGACATCGCCGAGCTCACGATGCTCGCGATATGAAACTCGTGTCTTTGTCATGCCATCTATTTAGTGAAGCGAGGCGGCAATTCACCTGATCGATATCTGCGACATCGAATATCTTGGCTCGCAGGAAGCGCTCCAAGCCTCTGAGCTTACAGCTTGGCTATCGAAACTATAGCCTACGGCTATTGGAAAACAGATGGCGCGAACTTCATAGTGTCGACGCCCGGATCGACATCGAAGCCTGTGGAAGGTGCGGTCATGATCTCGCGGACACGGCAGATCGTAAGCACCAGGGCCATCCAACTGGCTGGGCGCTGTGGTCTGCAGACATTGATTTGGATGTCGAACGGCATCTCTGAGGAGGAGAGACGCAGTGGCCGCTCCCGAGCAATCAGCGCCTGAACTCCGGGTTAGCCAATGGATCGGGGGAGACGGCACGAAGCTGGACACCCCAGTCACACTCTCTCAACTGGGGCAAGGACCGAAGATCCTCTTTGCGTTTCAGCACTGGTGCCGCGGCTGCCACCTGCACGGCTTCCCTACGTTACAGCGGCTTCATGCCGGCCTGGCGCCGAAGGGCGTCGGCTTTGCGGTGATTCAGACGGTTTTCGAGGGAGAGCACGAAAACACCTTCGAGAAACTACGGGAAAACCAGTCGAAGTACGAGCTGCCGGTCGCATTTGGCCACGACCCTATTCCGCATGGCGCGCGTCTCCCCACGTTCATGGAGGATTACCGGACGCGCGGCACGCCCTGGTTTAGCGTAATCGATGCCGAGGGCGCGGTCGTATACTCGGACTTCCAACTCGACGCGGACAAGCTGGTGGCGCATCTGGACCGGGCTTGATCGATGCGCCGTTGGCTCATCCTTGCCACGACCCATGTCGCGACACTGTCACTAGGGTTTGCCGCCGGCATCTACGCTTTGCCGATCCTGACGGCGCCGCCTCCGCCGGATGCGGCGGCGATCGCGTCGACCGAAGCGGAAGCGCTCTACACCGGGCGATTTGAGCGCCGTCTTGAGGGCAGCGATTTCGTTCACTGGGGCGAGGGAGATGTGAAGGTGTCGCGCGAACGGATAGCGCACATCGGCCGCCTCTCCCCCGGTCCGGATTACAAGCTCTATCTCACCCCGCGCTTCGTAGACACGAAAGACGCGTTCATCGCAGTCAAGAACAAGTCACGCCGCATCGGCGATGTGAAGACCTTCGATGGTTTCCTCATAACCGTCCCGGCCGACGTCGACGTCGCCGCCTTCAACACGGTGGTGATCTGGTGCGAAGCGTTCGACCGCTTCATCAGCGCGGCCGAGTATCGGCGCCCTGCCCGAGCATCATGAAACCTGAAGGGCGCCCCGATACCGCAAGTCCGATGTGGCCGCCGTCGACACCGTATGTTGCAAGGCGGAGAAGAATATGAAGATCGGCATCATCGGGCTCGGCCGCATGGGTGCAAACATAGCCCGGCGGCTGATCCGGCACGGCCATGACACCGTAGTCTATAACCGCTCGCCCGAGCCCGTTGCCGATCTCGTGCGAGAAGGAGCAATTGGTGCCTCAGGGCTGGCCGACATGCGCAGCAAGCTCGACAAGCCGGCGATCTACTGGGTGATGCTGCCGGCCGGCAAGCCGACCGAGGCAATGATCGCCGCGATCGCCGACCTGGCTGCGCCGGGCGATATCATCATCGATGGCGGCAACGGCTTCTACAAGGACGATATCCATCGCGCCAAGGGCCTTGCAGAGCGCGGCATCCACTTCGTCGATGTCGGGACGTCGGGCGGCGTGTGGGGCCTCGATCGCGGCTATTGCATGATGATCGGCGGCGAGAAGCCGGTGATCGATCATCTCGATCCCATCTTCGCCGCTCTTGCGCCGGGGCTGGGGACGATACCGCGCACCGTCGACCGCCGCGACGGTCACGACCCGCGCGCGGAGAAGGGCTACATCCACGCCGGGGCTGCTGGGGCAGGCCATTTCGTCAAGATGGTCCATAACGGAATCGAGTATGGGCTCATGCAAGCCTATGCCGAAGGCTTCGACATACTCAAGGGCCGGTCGTCGGCAAAACTGCCTGAGCACGAGCGCTTCGACATCAACCTCACCGATGTTGCCGAGGTGTGGCGTCGCGGCAGCGTGATCTCATCTTGGTTGCTCGACCTGTCGGCCGCGGCGTTCGCGCGGGACCAGATGCTCGAGCAGTTCTCGGGCCATGTCTCGGACTCAGGCGAGGGCCGATGGACGATCGAGGCGGCGATGGAAGAGGCGGTCCCGGTCAACGTCCTCTCGGCCGCGCTGTATGCGCGTTTCAGGAGCCGTGTCGAACATACCTTCGGTGACAAGCTGCTTTCGGCGATGCGCTTCGGTTTCGGCGGACATGTCGAGATGCCGCAGTGATCGCGCCTCCCTTCCGCGACAAGGGCTCGCGTCGGCCGATCGCACGGCGATCATGCGGGCGCTGGGTGGTTTGGCGGGACAGAAGATGACCCCTCCGATGGAGTCGGTCAAGGCGGCTGCCACGCGCGGTCTCGCGCTTGCGCCCGTGGCGGCGCTGCTGCTGAGCGTCGCCTTTCTCCTGCTCGGCAACGGATTGCTGGGAACCCTGCTGATCGTCCGGGCCGGACAGGAGGAGTTCTCCAGCGGCAGCATCGGAGCGATGATGTCGGCCTATTTTTCGGGCTTTACCATCGGCGCGCTTTTGCTGCCGCGCGTCATTGTGTCCGTTGGTCATGTGAGGACGTTCGCCGGCTTTGCGGCCATCGCATCGATCACCGCGATTCTGCATGCCGCACTAGTGGAGCCTTTGGCCTGGATGCCGTTGCGCATGATGACCGGGGTGGCCTACGCCGGCATGATCCTGGCGACGGAAAGCTGGCTCAACGCGCACGCATTGCCTTCGACGCGCGGGCAGCTTCTGTCGATCTTCGGCGTCGTCTCGATGGGGTCGTGGGCCGTTGGCCAAGCGCTCTTGAACATCGCGCCACCTGCCGGGGTGACGCTGTTCCTGATCGTGTCCGTGCTGATATCAGCGGCGGTGGTGCCGATCACCCTGCTGCCCAGTCACCCGCCGGCCGAAGTCGAACAGGAACCGGTCGCCCTCCGGGATCTCCTATCGCTGTCCCCTCTCGCGACAGTCGGAGCCTTGCTGACGGGTCTAGCCATCGGCGGGTTCTGGGGCATGGGTCCGAGCTTTGCGCAGAAAATCGGTCTCGATGTTTCCGGAATCTCCGCCTTCATGGCTGCGGTCCTTGGAGGCACGCTCGCATTGCAATGGCCGCTCGGCTGGCTGTCCGACCGGGTGCCTCGAAATCTGATCATCGCCGGCGCCGCCTTGGCATCTGCGGCGGCCGCCGTAGGCGTAGCCCTGACGGCCGAGGCACCCCTGCCCTTCCTGCTCGCCGCGGGAGCGCTCTTCGGAGGGTTCGGGATTCCGATCTACTCTCTGTGCGTCGCGGTCGCGAACGACGATCTCCCAGCTGCTCGTCTTCTGGGAACCGCGCGCGGTCTTCTGCTGCTCAACGGCATCGGGACCGCCGTGGGACCGCTGGTCGGCGGAGTGGCAATGAACCTCGCTGGTCCCGGCGGCCTCTTCTTGTGCGCTGCTGCGCTGCTGACGGTCCTTTCAGCGGTGGCCATCGTCTACCGGTGCCCAGAGCACTCATTGGCTGTGAAGGCCACCCGATGCCCGAGCGCACCGATGATCACGGGGGCGCTCGACGCGATGATACAAAAGCAGGACCGGCGTCGAAGCGCCACGCGCTAAGGAACGACCACGTCAGGCCCTACGCGACCTCTTCCACCAGAAGATCGCGGCCATTGAACTGCACGGTCTCCCCGGGTTGCGCGCCCTCGATCGCCTCGTAGATCGGTGCCATCGTCGAGATCCCCATGAGCTCTTGCCCGTGGCACATGAACTTGCTCGTTGAGACAGCGATCACGAAGTAGCGGCCCGACAGCTTTACGAGCGCGCCTTCCGCGACTGCGGACTTCGGTCCGAAGTCGATCGTCCTGAGCTTGTCGAGCTTATCGGCGTAATCGTCGAGCGTGTCATCGAGCGCTTCCGCAAAGTCGCTCGCGACCTCGGCCTGGGCCTGTTCGTCGTTCTCGATCGGCTCGCTTCGATCGAGCCTGGCGGTGGAAACATAATCCAGATACTTCTCGCGGGCGCTTTGCAAGGCAGCCGTTTCAAGCGAGAGCATCGTGTCTCGAACGTGATCCTTGTTCCAATGCATGACAACCTCGTTTGATTTCGCTTGCGTAGACCGAAGAGAGCAGCGAGCTGCTCGCCGCACCAAGTCCGCTACTCGTCTGTGACGACATCTTCGCCCTGGTACGGGATGCGGATGAGGCGCGGGTCACGAATGATGCTCGTGACCAGCCATACGTAGGTTTGCTCTGCGGTGTCGAAACCTAGGATGCTGAAGGCGCCGCCGAAGGGGCAGGCAGGGAAATCCGGAAAGCCTTCGCGCAAGACGTATCGCTCGGGATCGCTGTCGAACTCGGCCTTGTAGACCTTGCGTAGACCGTGCTTGCTCGGCACATCTTCATCGCCTGCCGGCGTCGTTTCGCGCTGCTCTGAAAGACGTTCGGCCAAATCGCGGTGGCAGATTTCGTCGAAGACATCGAAGGCATCGATCAGCAACCCCTTGTGCTGGGTTGCGGGATCGGTGATCGCGTAAATGTTGGAGGCGTCTTCGGCATCGTCGCCACTTTCCAGACGCAGTGCGGCATCTACTTGAATCG
The DNA here is from genome assembly GCF_003950455.1 of Sphingomonas sp. ABOLE. NCBI lineage: Bacteria > Pseudomonadati > Pseudomonadota > Alphaproteobacteria > Sphingomonadales > Sphingomonadaceae > Sphingomonas > Sphingomonas sp. ABOLE. The sequence goes on along the minus strand of NZ_QQWY01000011.1, from coordinate 46,078 downwards.
CGCAGGCATCCAAAGTCGATCCGAGCTCGAGATCGACCAGGCGCCCTTCCTTCACGCGATACTCCCGATCGTAGCCCTTCGCGACGAATGACTGCACCGCTTCCAAAACGTCGGAGACCTGAGAATTCATGAGTGCACCTTTGCCTCTTTTATGATCAGGATCGCTTGAGCGTGCGCCGCACCTTGGCAGCGAGCGCAGGTGAAGGAATGCGCTTGAGCGGCGCTCACAGCCATTTCACCTTTTTGAAGCGCAGGAACAGGAAGACGCAGAACAACGTCATCACCCCAAGCACGACGAAATAGCCATAGGCGGTGTCCAGTTCGGGCATGTGCTTGAAGTTCATGCCATAGATTCCGGCTATCGCCGTCGGTACGGCGAGGATCGCCGCCCAGGCTGCGAGTTGACGGGTGATAACCCCGGTCCGCTGCGCTTCCAGCAGGCTGCTGAACTCGAAAACGGACGACAGGACCTGCAGGAGGCCGTCGACCATGGTCTGCACTCGCGAGACATGATCCGCGACATCGTTGAAGTACGGCCGGACCTCGGTGCTGATGCAGGGGAAGTGCCCGCGGACGAGCTTGCGCACGAGCTCCGCCATCGCTCCCAGGGTCCGCTGGAATCTTGTCAGCTCGCACCTCAGCCCGAAGATGCGAGCGACTTCCTTGCGGCCGAGGAAGTCGTCCAGCGATTTGCGCTCCATGGCCAGAACGTCGTCCTCGATCATCTCGAAGATCGGGAGGTACTGGTCGACGATGCGGTGCAGGATCGCGTGCAGGACGTAATCGACGCCTTTGCCGAACAGCGTCGGCGAGGCTTCAAGCTGCTCCCGGAGATTCCCCAAGGCGCCAGGCGTGCCGTGTCGCACGGTGATGAGATGATTGTGGCCCATGAAGATGGCCGTCTTGCCGTAACGGATGCGGTCGCCGTCCAGTTCGGCCGTTTTGGCGACCACGTATAGCTCGTCGTTGTAGACCTCGAGTTTTGGAGGACATTGCGGGTGCATCGCGTTGTCGATGGCCAATGGATGCAGGCCGTAGGTTTCCTGAAGCGAGCGGAGTTCGCCCGTCGTCGGTTCACTCAATCCTATCCAGCAAAAGCCCGAACGGCTCTTGTCCAGCGCGACACATTCGTCGATCGCGACTTCTCGTACGCGCTTTCCTTCGTTGTAGTAATAGCTGGCGATGACGCTCATGCGGTTCTGGCCGGAACGAGCAGCCCGCGCTTCACCGCCGGCCGCGCGAGACCGCGCTCGAGCCAAGCCGCTATGTTCGAGAAATCGCTAAGTCCGAGAAGGTCGCCCGCGTCATATGTTGTGACGAGCGCGTTCACCCAGCCGAGCGTCGCAATGTCGGCGATCGAGTATTCGCCGACGATCCAGTCGCGGTCATCCAGCTGGCGATCGAGGATCTCGAGCAGCCGCTCGGACTCATCCGCGAAGCGCTGCTGAGGGCGCTTGTCCTCGAAGTCCTTGCCGCCCCATCGCAGGAAGAAGCCCAACTGCCCGAACATGGGCCCGATCGCCGACATCTGGAAGAATACCCAACTCAGCGTCTCGTAGCGCGCAGCCGGAGCGATCGGGATGAACTGGCCGGTCTTCTCCGCCAGATAGACCAGAATGGCTCCGGACTCCCAAACGCCGATCGGCGTGCCGCCCGGGCCGTGGGGGTCGATGATCGCCGGTATTCGGCCGTTCGGATTGAGCGATACGAAGGCCGGGTCCTTTGACTCGTTCTTGGAGATATCAACGAAATGCGGCTCGTAGGCGAGCCCGGTCTCCTCGAGCATGATCGAGACCTTCACGCCGTTCGGCGTCGGTGCCGCGTAAAGCTGCACCCGGTCTGGATGTGCCGCTGGCCATCGCCGCGCGATGGGGAACGAGGAGAGTTCTGGCATACGGCTGCGATCCTCGGGGCAGGCTTGGTCCGAATAGGTGCCGGTCAGGCTTCAATTCGAGGACCGCATCGCACGGCGATGCGGTCACGAAGTATGCGGCCTCAGTCGGCGATGGCGCGTGAGGGCGGCGGCCTATTCCGCTCGGGCAGCGACCGCGGCTTGCGCATCGCCGTCATTCTGGCGCTTCGGAAGCACCCAGTCTTTTCGCTCGAAGTGACAGGTGTAGCCACCCGGACGCTTCTCGAGATAGTCCTGATGCTCCGGCTCGGCTTCCCAGAAATCGCCAACGGGCTTGACCTCGGTGACGACCTTGCCGTTCCACAAGCCCGATGCATCCACGTCGGCGATCGTATCTTCGGCGACGCGCTTTTGCTCCTCGTCGACGTAGTAGATGCCTGAACGGTAGGAGAGCCCGCGATCGTTGCCCTGACGGTCCTTCGTGGTCGGATCGTGGATCTGGAAGAAGTATTCCAGGATGTTTCGATAGCTCGTCACCTCTGGGTCGAAGACGATCTCGATCCCCTCGGCATGCGTGCCATGGTTGCGATAGGTGGCGTTGGGGACGTCGCCGCCGGTATAGCCCACGCGGGTCGAGATGATGCCGGGTTTCTTGCGGATCAGATCCTGCATGCCCCAAAAGCATCCGCCGGCGAGAACAGCGCGCTGTTGCATGTTAAGCCTCCTCTACCTGGTCGAGATATTCGCCGTAGCCTTCCGCCTCCATCTCATCGCGCGGGATGAAGCGGAGCGCTGCCGAGTTGATGCAATAGCGCAGGCCGCCCCGGTCGGCGGGGCCATCCGGGAAGACGTGGCCAAGATGGCTGTCGCCATGCACCGACCGAACTTCCGTCCGCACCATTCCATGCGAGCTGTCTCGCACTTCGTTGACGTGCGCCGGAACGATCGGCTTGGTGAAGCTCGGCCAGCCGGAGCGCGAGTCGAACTTATCGGTCGAAGCAAAAAGCGGCTCGCCCGAAACGATGTCAACGTAGATGCCCGGCTCCTTGTTGTCGTTATACTCGCCAGTGAAGGCCCGCTCGGTGCCGTGCTCTTGGGTAATGCGACGCTGCTCGGGAGTGAGGCGGTCAATTGCCGCCTGTGTCTTCTCAAACTTCATGATCCGATCTCCAATGCTAAGTCTAGAGGGCCAGGCGCACTATGTTCAGCTTGACTGATCTGTCGTCATATCAACTATCGCAGTGACGACATCACTTATCCAATACGCTGTAAGCATAGTTTCCATAGCTTTGACGCTTCGCTCCGCGTGGCTCACTGCCACACATGTCGGGCCGCGAGCTGCGCGACCTTCCGGATTTCGACCGGAGCCGTCGAACCGGAAACCGTTGCGATCACCACCTCTCTTTCCAGGGTGAACCCTTCGATCGGTCGCGTGACCAGACCGGTTTCTGCGGCCGATCGTTCCGGCACGATGCATATCGCGCGACCTTCGGCGACGATGCGGTGAACCCAGTCTTCCCGTTCTGCACGGAAGCGCGGACGCATCACCACGTCGCGTCGTGCAAAATGCTCCAGTATCTGATCACGAAACTCACACTTCAGACGATCGACCAAGGGATATCTCGACAAGTCCTCTCCACGAACGACGTCCACCGTGGCCAACGGATGCTCGACCGCGCAGGCGAGCACGAACCGCTCTCGAAAGAGGGTGCGGACATCGAGCTTGCGATCCGGGCGAGTTTCACGCGGCAGAATGCAAGCGTGGTACTTGCCGGACAAGACCTCCGACGTGTCTTCGCTCGATTGAAGCGAATGCAGCCTGATCTCGATCGACGGCACCTTGTCCAAGGCAACTTCGAAGAAAGCTGCGAACGCCTTGGGTCCGACGGTAGGCGCCACGGCGATGTCCAGGACGCGGTGCCGCCCCATCGTCCAGTTCTCGGAATGATCGCGCACGCTCCTCAACGCCAGGAGCATCCGCCGGAATTCTGCCTCGACATCCTGGCCCAGCCCCGTGAGACGGCTGTTCTTTCCGTCACGATGGATCAGCGCACCGCCGAGTTCCTCTTCCAGGCGACGGATGGCGCGGGTCAGGCTTGGCTGAGACACGCCGCTCAGCCGAGCTGCCTCGGTGAAATTCAGCGTCTCAGCCAAATTAATGAAATAGCTGACCTGATTGAGTTCCATCACCCTTCGGCCCATGTGTCTGCAACACGCTTTCCCGCAGCGCCGACCTGGACCGGCCGCTTTGGAAAAGTATGCGTGACGCATATAGTTTTTGGGTTTGGGCTTGTCTATATGCGTGACGCATATAAAAAGCATGTCCTGTGGTGATAGGTGCCGATGCCCGATGCTGTGCGGCCCAATGAAACGCGAGGCGGTGGCGATGCCCCTCTCGCGGGCTGGCAGAGATCGTCGATCAGCGCCCTGATATGACGGGAGGTATCGACGTGCCGGGCAGATCGTTCACGTTCGAAAACGAAGAGGGCAGGCTTCTCTCCGGGCTCCTGGAGTCGCCGGAAGGGACGCCCCGTGGATGGGCAATCTTCGCCCATTGCTTCACGTGTGGGAAAGACAGCCGAGCGGCTGTCCATATATCCCGTGCGCTTTCGCGGGCGGGCATCGGCGTCCTGCGATTCGACTTTGCTGGCACCGGGATAGGTGGCGGCCAAGGCGAGGCAGTCAGTTTTGCCTCGGACGTCACGGATCTCAAATCCGCAGCGAAAGCGATGACGGCCGCGGGAATGACCCCTTCCCTCCTCATTGGGCATAGCCTCGGTGGAACTGCCGCATTGGTGGCTGCGGCTGATCTGCCGGATATCGTCGCCGTGGCGACCATCGGCGCTCCGGCGGAGCTCCAGCATATCCTGAAGGTCTTCAATGCCAGCGATCTCGACACGGTCAGGCGCGATGGAGAAGCATCAGTCGAAATAGCCGGCCGGCCCTTTCTCATTCGTCGCAGCTTCATCGACGCCGTCGAGGAGGTGGACGTGGAGAAGACGGTCGCTGCCCTGCGTCGCCCCCTGCTCGTCTTGCACTCCCCCGTCGATCAGGTGGTCGGGATCGAGCATGCGTCGCGCATCTTCGTCGCCGCTCGCCATCCGAAGAGCTTCGTGTCGCTCGATATGGCCGATCATCTACTCGCCGATGCGGCCGACGCGAACTTCGCTTCAGCAATGGTGGCGAGCTGGGCGAACCGCTACCTACCGCCCCTCGTAGCCGATCTTCCGCAGGTTGAGGCCGCGGGCGGGGTCGAGGCCATCGAAACGCTGGCAGGCAAGTTCCAGCTCAAGGTCCGCAGCGGCGAGCATACGATTTACTCGGACGAGCCAGCCTCGGTCGGCGGTCTAGGGAGCGGTCTGTCGCCATATGAGCTGGTCTCGGCAGGACTTGCTGCCTGCACCGTGATGACGATGCGCCTCTATGCGAACCGGAAGGGATTCCCGCTCGAACGGGCGAGCACGAGGGTGGAGCACAAGAAGGTGGCGGACATGATGCCGCCGGACAGGTTCACGCGCACGATCGTCCTCGACGGCCCTCTCGATGACGAACAGCGCGCTAGGATACTCGAGATCGCCGATCGCTGCCCCGTCGATCTGACGCTCATTCGCGGATCCGATGTGCAAACCGAGCTCGTCGATGCGCCCAGCCCCGATTCCAGCTCCCAGTCGGCCGCATGACCATGGCATCCGGCGAGGACGACCATGATCGATCAGGAAGCGAGCGGTCTGTGAGCGACGGTGTTGCCCGAGGCGGGGCGAGCCGTACGGAGCGAGCGATACTCGCCGGCGGCTGCTTTTGGGGCATGGAGGATCTGCTGCGCCGAGAACGGGGGGTCATTTCGACACGCGTCGGATACATCGGCGGGGAGACGGCGGACCCGACCTACGATGATCATCATGGTCACGCGGAGGCGGTGGAAGTGGTCTTCGACCCGGCCGTCCTGAGCTATCGCTCCCTGCTGGAGCTCTTCTTTCAGATCCACGATCCCACGACGTACGAGCAGCAAGGCAGCGACGTCGGTCCGAGCTATCGCTCCGCAATTTTCTATACTGACAAGTGTCAGATGGACGTCGCCCTGGCCACCATCGACGAGATCGAGGCGTCAGGACGATGGCCAGGTCCGGTCTTGTCCGAGATCAATCCAGAGGAGCCTTTTTGGGAAGCCGAGCCGGAGCATCAGAAATACCTCGTCCAACACCCAAGGGGGTATAGCTGCCACTTCGCGCGGCCCAATTGGCGCCTGGATTGATAACGGTGAGGATGTGGCAACGCCGCCAGTCACGCGCCCGTCCGATCGCCAGTGGATGCACAAGCGAGCGATTCTGCGCCTCGCCATCATCTGAAGGAGGCTGAGCGTAAATGGGCTCTCCTGTTTCCCCGATCCCCGAGTACGTTGTGGCCGGTCTGTGGGGCCTGGTGTCCGGCAGCGGGCTGCTTTTGGGCGCGATCGTTGCGGACGCCTTCTTCGGCAAGCTCAGCCATCGGATGGTTGCGGCCGTCATGGGCTTTGGCGGCGGGGTCTTGTTTGCCGTGATAGCCACTGAACTCGTCGTCCGGCCGGATGCGGCTGGGGCGGATTTGTGGCCGACCGTCGCCTTGCCGGCAGGTGCGGCGGTTTTCAGCAGCATAAACTGGTATCTCGCCAGCCGCGGCGCGAAGAACCGGAAGCGCTGCGGCGAATGCGTGGAGCAGCCGAACGAGGCAGAGCATCACGGCAGTGGATCGGCGATCGCGGTAGGCAGCGTGCTTGACGGCATCCCCGAGGCGCTGGTGATCGGGATGTCAGTCGCCGGCGGCGGCGCGATCAGCCTGGCGGTGATCGCGGGTTTCTTTCTGGCGAACGTGCCCCAGGGGCTGTCGAGTACCTCGGGCATGAAGCAGGCGGGCCGCTCGCGTCGGTACGTCTACACGATTTGGATCGGGATACCGCTGCTCATCGGGGTCGCCGCCGCCGTCGGGAATTTCCTGCTCGGTTCGGCGTCCGCGCAGGAGCCGGCGATCCTCTTGTTCGCGGCGGGAGCCGTACTAGCCATGCTGGCCGAAGCCATGATCCCCGAAGCATTCGAGAATGCGCCTCCTTTCATAGGCCTGATCACCGTTCTTGGCTTCCTGGCTGCCTACCTGATTGCGCAGCACTAAACCGGCACGTATCCGGATGGACGCGGCCCTTACGCGCGGTCCAGCCCCCGCTCGTGCAGCTCGGCGTCGATAGGGCAATCGGTACAGCCTTCGTAGCAGCACAGGCGGCAGATGCGATACGAGTGCTCGAGGTTCTCCAGGCGGGCGCGCAGCACGCGCTCGGCGATGTCAGCCAGAAACTTCATTTCGCCCTTGTTGAGGATCGACAACCCCTCGGCGATTACCTCATCTCTTGCGGCCAGGACCGCGGCGCTGGCCTCTTGACCGGCCGAGGTCAGATACAGGGAGCGGACCCTCCCGTCGGTCGAAGTCGCCCGGCTCTCGATCAGTCCCTGGTTGGTAAGGCGATCTGCAAGTCGGACCGCCGCCGCGTGCGACAGGCCTACGCCAATCGCGAGCATTCTAACCGAAAGCCCGGGCTTGTGCGCAATCAGCGCCAGCGCCGAAGCGGCAGGTCCTTCTTCGGGCGCCCGCGATGAACTAGCGCGAACGATGTCCTCGCTGATCATGAGTGCGAACGCCCCGAACACGTTACGGTCTCGAGGTTCATCCATCCGCACCGTTATATGTGCGTGGCGCATAGACAGCAAGCTTCGGCGCGGCTTGACACACGCGGCCCGAATGCGGGTAAGTGCAATAATATCAAGATTTTACGTCGATTTGGCAGCCGTCTGGCTCTCCAGAATTTGCGACGGGCTGTCGAGCGGCATGATACGCGGCGGCTATGACAGCGAAGTGAACGCCTGGTCTCGTGCGGTTTTCCTCCGCTTCGTCGACGATGTGGCGGTGCGATCGATCGATGCAAGCCGTCGGGTTGGCTTCACGACCGCTCCGCGTGCCGGAGCTCGACCGTGCCGCCGCGGGCAATAACGACGGTGTCGATCTCAGAGAGGAAGAGGCCGTGTCCGGCGACGCCCGGAATGCATGAAATAGCGAGCGCGGTCTGCTGACTATCCGCAATCGACCCAAGCGCAACGTCCAGGATGTGGTTGCCCTGATCGGTCAGGAATGGGTGGCCGTCCTTCATTCGGAGAGAGACTTGGCCTCCGAGATCAGCAAGGCGCGCTCCGACGAATTCGGTAGCAAATGGAAAGGCCTCGACCGGTAGCGGAAAGCGGCCCAGCCGCGTCACAAACTTGCTGGAATCAACCACGGCTATGACGCGGGCCGACGCGGCAGCGATGACTTTTTCCTGCAGCAGGGCGCCCCCGCCTCCCTTGATCGCCTGCAAACGCTGATCGATCTCGTCGGCGCCGTCGATCGTGAGGTCGATTGAGCTGAGACCCTCCATGGAGGTCAGCGGTATGGCCAGTTCGTGGGCCAAGACTTCGGTCATTCGGGAGGTTGCCACCGCCGTGATGCGGAGCCCGCTGGCAATCCGTTCGGCCAGGCATCTTACCGCATAGTTTGCCGTGCTGCCTGTCCCTAAGCCGACAAGCATGCCGTCCTGGACTTCATCAACCGCTCGTCTGGCCGCGAGAACCTTTTCTGCTTCAAGGTCAGACACCACTCACGTCTCCTGTTCTGTCCTCGGGCCATCACTTCGCGTGATGCCTGCCAGCGCAACGGTAGCGAATGTGCTGTCGGGCGTTCGCCTCGGTCGTTCGTCCGCCTTGCGATATTGACCTGCTAGGCGCTGACGATTAGGTCTATGCGTCACGCATATATATACTGCGTCGGCTCAAGTCTCAAATCTCTTCCGAACGGTGGCGAGGCGATGCCCGCTGCCAGCGACCATTTCTCGGCAACTGAAGGAAATGCGCATGACGGTCAGGGTCGCGATCAACGGTTTCGGGCGCATCGGTCGCCTGACATTGCGCTCGATGGTCGAGCTTCGCCGTCAGGGCATCGAGGTGGTGGCCATCAACGACCTCGCATCGGTCGGCACCCTGGCGCACCTTCTCAAGTACGATTCCATTCATGGTCCCTTCCCGGGCGAAATCGAGATCGGCGCCGACTGGATCGACGTCGGCTCTGGAAAGATCGAAGTTACCATGAAGCGCGACCCTGCGGACTTGCCTCATCAGCGGTGCGGGGTCGACATAGCGCTGGAGTGCTCTGGGTTCTTCACTTCGAAGGACAAGGCGAGCGCACATCTGCGCGCCGGCGCGAAGCGCGTTCTCGTCTCCGCGCCCAGCGAGGGTGCCGACAAGACGATCGTCTTCAAAGTCAATCACGATACGTTGACCCCCGAGGATGTGATCGTCTCGAACGGGTCCTGCACGACGAACGTGCTAGCACCCGTGGCGAAGGTTCTGAGCGACCTGTTCGGTATCGAGCGCGGTTACATGACGACGGTTCACGCCTACACCGGTGACCAACCTACGCTGGATGCCGTCCACTCGGATCCATATCGAGGCCGCGCTGCCGCTCTCTCGATGATCCCGACGTCGACGGGTGCGGCGAACGCCATTGGCCGCGTACTGCCGGAGTTGAAGGGCAAGTTGCACGGATCGTCGATACGGGTTCCGACCCCCAATGTGTCGGTCATCGACCTGGCTGTGTCCGCCATGCGCGACGTCACCGTTGAGGAAGTGAACGAAGCCATCCGGCATGCGGCCAGTGGATCGATGCAGGGCGTGCTGGCCGTCACGACCGAGCCGCTGGTCTCGATTGATTTGAGCCATCGGACCGAATCGTCGATCGTCGCACTCCCCCAGACCGACGTTGTCGACCGGCGATTGGTTCGTGTGCTCGCTTGGTATGACAACGAGTGGAGCTTTGCGACCCGCATGGCCGATACAGCGCTCGAGATGGGCAAATTGGAGGGCTGACCGGACGACGAGACGCCGACGCTGGACACACGCGGTCCGGCCGTCATCTCTGCGCCCGGCTCGCGATCCTCAAACACCTCATCCGACGAGAGGTGTTCCGGACAATCGGCGCAACTATTTCCGGTTCAAACTCGACATGGGCTGATTGAAGGTGTATGCGTGACGCATATATCCTGTCGAGTCATGCTGATGATGGACGAGCCCTCAGATCGACTGATCAATGTCTTCGGCGCGCTCTCTCAGGCCGTGTCCGATCGGGTGCGGATCGCGATCGCCGAAGCGTTTACCGCGGGCGGGGAAACCGCAGCCGCGCTGATCGCGATCGGTCACGAGCCGGGGATGTCGATTGATCAGATCAGCCGAATCCTTCGCCTCTCACACGCCGGAACGGTTCGCGTGGTCGAGCGACTTGATGATCAAGGCTTTGTTGGAAAATCACAATCGCCGTCCGATCGCCGCGTCGCCCATATCACGCTGACGCGGCGGGGACAGGCCGAACGAACCAAACTTCTCGGTCTGCGAAATGCAGCGGTCGCCGGCTTGTTGGTTCGGGTTCCTGACAACGATCGCGCGGTATTGGAACGGATCGCAGACACCATTCTCACATCTCTGCTCGACGATCCGCAGAGCGCGCTGTCGACGTGCCGCTTCTGCGATCAGGCACGATGTCTTGGCTGCCCGATGGGCACGCGGCGCCATTGAGCCACTCGTCCCTCCACAACCGACATTATCTTCAATGAGGAGTTTCAGATGCCGTTTCTGAACCGATATCGCTTTCATGTTGCTGAGGAAGGCCGAAAGGACCTGGCGCTGCTGAGATGGGCGCTCGTCCTGGTCTTTCTATGGTTCGGTGGCATGAAGTTCACTATGTACGAGGCTGACGGGATCGCTCCGTTCATCGGGCATAGCCCGCTGATGAGCTGGCTCGGCATGTTCGGAACGCAGGGGCAGAGCTACTTCATCGGGGTCATCGAGCTCTCGACGGCTGCGGTTCTTGCTATCGGCGCGTTTCGGCCGATCTTCTCGGCGCTGGGTGCGCTGATGTCCGTTGCCACCTATCTGATCACGCTGACATTCTTCGTGACGACGCCGGGCGTCGCCGAAGCCAGCGCGGGAGGCTTCCCTGCCATTTCAGCCGCGCCGGGCCAGTTCCTGCTAAAGGACGCCGTCCTCCTCGCAGCGTCGCTCGTTCTGTTCTTCAACTCGGTCGAGCGGCGACCGGCGCAGTTGGCGTGACGGACGCCTGCTCGCGCTTCAGGTCATAGGCCTGAAGCGCGTCAGCGCGTGTACAAGACGCTGGGAGACGGTTCGTCGTGATTGAAGGGCCTGGCCTCCTTCAAAGTCTGAGCGGCGCCTGGCAGCTTGATCGCGACATCAAAGCTGCCGGCGCGCAGCTACGGGGCGAGGCGATCTTCGAGCCCGAACCTGATGGCGCCTTCGGATACCGGGAGTGTGGAACGCTTCGATTGCGAGACGGCCGGGAGTTGTCGTCTCACCGGCGCTACACCTATCGGCCCTCCGAAAGAGGCTTCACGGTCGCCTTTGCCGATGGGCCGGCGATAGGCAGCGACTTCGTGCGCCTGATCTTCGATGCCTTGGACGGCGAACGCCTGGTAGCTGACGACGTCCATCACTGCGGTGACGACATTTACGAGGTTCGTTACGTTCTTGCGCTGCCGAGTGCATTCGAGACCGTCATCGACGTGACAGGACCAGCCAAGGCCTATCGTCTGATCAGCAGCTATGTTCGGTGAGGATCGATGCGCCCGCCGCGGGTCAGTCTGCGGCGTCCGATCAAGCCAAGCAATATGGTAGCGGTCATCGTGAGGACAGCCGCGAATCCGGCTGGCGACAGCGCAGGTATCGCCGACAGGATCAAGCCGTCGTTTCCGCCGGGGATGAGTGCGATCCCAATTCCCATGAGAAGGCCGCCGCCGAAGGTGCGGACGAGGTCACGAGCCGAAGGCGTCTGCAGGCGCACGGTGCCTTGACCCACCGAGGCGGCCAGTGCGCCCAAGACCGACGCAGCAACGGCCGGAAATGCGAAAATTCCGGTGCGCATATCTCCGAGCAGAAGGCTGTGCTGCAACAAGTGCGCGAGGGTCCAGGCTGGCGACAGCGCAAAAAGCGCGCCGCCGGTCGTTCCAAGGACCAGCATCGATAATGCCAGTGGCCATCGTGTCCTAGGTAGCAGAGGCTCGGTGGCCGTTAGCTTGATCGATGCTAGCGTCAGGACGATCAGAAAGCTCAGCAGGCAGACCGTACCCAGCAGGCTCGGCGTCGAAAGCGGGCTCGGCCACGTCGCGAAGGGAGCAAGTCGCGCTTGGTCAATGAGCAGGATGCCGGCCGACAATCCGAAGGGCAGTGCCAAGAGCCGTATTTCCCCGTCCCCCAAACGAGCGAGCGATCCCAACAGGCACGCGTCGTTGACGAGGGCTCCGATGCCGAAAGCAACGGCACCCACCACGAGCGGAATATGGATGCCGGCTGCGGTGATCGATGGTCCGTCGGTCGCGGCGGTCCAAGCGAGCGGCACGGCAGTGAGGCCGGCAGCCGCAGATGCTGCGATAAGTCCGATGAAAACTCTTGGGGGGCGTCGTCGGACCAACTCGTCAGCAGCCGCGACCAGGCACGTGCCCCCCTGGTTGGCGGAGAAACCGAAGCCGAAGGATAGCGCACACAGAGCGACATCGAGCCACGACAGCATCATGCTAGGCCCCGCAATTCAGGCGGCGCATTTTCGACCATGGGACGCCGATCAACGCAATCTCCTTAAGCGCGCGGAAGAGCCTTGCGAGCCAGGGTGCAGCGATGCCGCGCCTCATATGGACGAAACTATATGCGTGACGCATAGACATTGCCCGCCAATCAGTGTATGCGTGACGCATATAAATCGAGATTTGCAACATGGCTATCTTGCCGAGCGGGACGTTCCCTCGTCCTGCTGAACGAAAGCGGCGCGCTCCTCCCGATATGCTGGTCAGCCAGCGTAGTGGAGGCCGGGCGCTAGGCCGATGGGCCGTCGTCGCGCTCGAAAGGCGCGTGACGCTGCGTACAAGCAGCGGCAGGCCTTTTCCTAATGAAATCCTAGGCACAGCAAACAGCGCGGCAAGCAGCATTCCCGGCACCCGGTGCTAGCGCATGTCCAGGGACGACCTAGCCGATCTGGTAGCATTTGCAGCGGTGGCTGAAATGGGCAGCTTCACGAAAGCCGCATCGCGGCTTGGCGTATCGCAGTCGGCATTGACCCGGGCAGTGCAGCAACTGGAGGGTCGGCACCAGATTCTGCTGCTTGAACGGACTACCCGACGTCTGTCTCTAACTCCTGCCGGAGAGGCGCTGCTCGACGTCGTTCGCCCTGCGCTGCAGACCATTCAGAACCAGCTAGCGCTTCTCGAAAGTCAGCGGGAGCTACCTTCTCCTTGAGCCGGCGGTCACGCTGGCTCTGTCCGCCCAAAGAAGGCGCTGGTCCGTGGCCGGTCTACTAGCGCTGGATGGTGGGTCGATTATCGGCGTAGGGCTGCGAGCGCGTCAGGTACGATCGTATAGACCGCCTCGCGCTGCGCCCCACGGTTTTCATGATCGACGCGGTAGCCTTGATAATGGCGCCGTAGCAGCCCGGCCCGAACAAGGTCCGAGACTGCCCGGCTGACGTTGCAACGACCCGAGCGGCGGACGCGCTCACGCACCTTCTGCTCGATGAGAAGATCGGCTTTGGTGGCATCAACAGGAAGCGCGTTCGACTTCTCGAGGTCCTCGCGCACCGCTTGGACCGTTGAGCGTCGGCGTGCGTCGCGCTGCGCCATCGGGACTAGACCGTCGCAAAGCCAATCCCGCACCGGCATCGCCGCGCCGTTGACAGCAACGCTCGGACCTGCCTGGCCTTTTTCGTCGGCAATCTCAGCGATCAGCTGAAGAAGCATGTAGGCGAACTTGGGTCGCTGCGAGGCGCCGGCGATCGTCGCCAGCAGCATCGGCGTATCCATGGCGCGCCTTGAAGGCCGCAGCTGGTCGAAAAGGTCTGCCTGATGGAACATAGCAGGAATCTACGCGACGCCGAGTCGCGTGTGAATCCCCTTTGTCGCCTTGCTCAGACTTTCTTGCGCGCCTTCGCACGGGTGAGCCGGCGAGCGTTGCGGTGGACAGGGGCGAGCGCCCTCCCCGCTGCCTTGGCGCTCCGCTCGATTATCGTCGCCGTGCGAGACGTCATGGTCCCGACCTCGGCCGGCGTAGCTGCACGGCCTTTGAGCGCTATGCCCATCATCATCTGCCAGTTAGCGATCGCCTGCGCTTGGACCGCCTGAAGATCGTCGACCGCGGAAGCCCCGGCCCTTGCGAATGCCGCGACCTTTTCCGGCACCATCCGGCTGAGCTCGGCATAGTCGCCGTTCAGGGGATCGCGCGACGCCGCCAACATCGCCTGTGATCGGGTCTCGATGACGGTGCGCGATGCATCGGCCATCTGCGCCATCTTCATGCCGGCGTCGGCCATCGCCTGCCCGCTACGCCACATGCCGGTCCAGAAGTCGAAAGGGGTCAAAGCCGTGCTCCGCTGGTGCTCCCCTCCTAACGACCAGCACTGCCGGATGGCTTCAACCCGGCTTCACCAAAGTACGAAATGTGATCGACCAACGCGCTTCTTCGAGCGCAGCGATGCTGTGTTCCCACAAATGGCGGGCCTCACCGGTCAGATGGTAGATCGAGCGCGGCAAGAGCGGCGCGATTGCGCGCGTAAAGCCGGCAGCACCGCGCTGCCGAAACCGCATCTGAGCCGTCGCGCCAAGCGAAATGCCGATGATGTGCTCGAACACCGGACGATCTCTGTGCCACCCGATGCCGGCACCCGGGTCGTAGCGGATGAGCAGGGCCTGGGCGATGTCAGTGGGCTCGAGGCCGGCGAAGGCGGCTGCGCGTATCTTGAGGGGTTCCAGCCATTCCGGGATCGGTTCGGCCGTCCCGAAGCGGCCGGTTTCGAAGTCGTAGGACCATCCATAAGAGCAGGTCAGCCGCTTGCCGGTCCATTGCTGGAAGCGAAACGGGGATAGCTCGGCGCCATCGATGTGGGCGATCAACGCCTGTTCTTCGGCTTGCGCGAGGAAGTCGGCTGCTAAAGCCAGACCAGGCAGCAGCGGCGGGGTGAACAGGTCGGTCTGCATCGCCCTGCTCATCGGCCGCCCTCAAGACCACCGCGGCCGCGCAATAGATTGCCGAGCGGACGCCCGTCCAAGCTGCAATGCGCCACAACGCGGTCATAGCTCCGTCGGCCGGCGTGGCAGGTGAGAGACCGCCCCATGACGATGCTAGCGAGCAATCGCTTCGCACGCTGGCCACCTGGCTCGTTCAGCTCCGGGGCGTCGAAGTCGGCGAGGCGCACCTCGATCCATCGGTCGGGCCGTCCCGCAGGTCCGATGCAAAGCCCGTCGCCATCGCCGACATAACGAACGACACCGGAGAAGGCGGCGCCGCGAGCGGGCAGAACACCCTCGCACGGATCGGCCAATGCGGGTGTCGCCCAGGAAAATGAGGCAACGACCACGCCGAGGACCAATGCCCGACGCAGATTAGGAAAGTTCGGCTTGAACCGTCTCGGATACATCACCACGGTATGTCGTCGTCCGTAATCGCATCGGTCGCCTCCGGCGCGGAGGGTTGGCTAGGCCAAAGGCGTACGCCCGCGTCGGCACGGCGCCTCAGCTCGGCTATGATAGCCACAGCCATGTCCCGATCGCCGTCGTAGTTCGCTATCGTTCGCTCGAATGACGCGGCGAGGTCGGCGGGGGATGTTTGAGGATATTCGAGCAGGATCTCATCGGCCTCTTGGGTCAGCCAATCTTCTACGTCCGCTAGCGCGTCCATGCTCATCCTCCTTTCTTTTCGGTGGTCACAGCGCGAGTTCCGATTGGCTGGTCCCGCCGCCTAGGAGCCGCTCGACGAGGAATGTCCGCTCTGGCGGCGTCTGCAGCAGGTCGATCTCCGGAACGGTAGCGTCGAGCCATTGCATCCGGTGCCGTCGTTCGATGATCGCGCCATGCCGTTCCTGGTAGCGTGCAACCTCCGCGTTCGCCGCGAACGTGATGATACGGAAGCTGAGCGGCCACTCGCCCATCGCCGGCTCCCAGATGGCGGCAAGATAGAAGAAGTTGCCGCTTTCGAGGGTCGCGCGGTAGCGCTTGTCCCCCACGCGCATGTGAAACTCGCTGGCTGGAACCAGGCAGCGATGGCGCGGGAAAGTGCGGCCCTCCGAGCGAACGAACCGCAACGAGGCACCATCGCTGAACCGGGGGTTCGACCCCCATGCCGCCTCGACCATCTCGATTTCGCTGGCGTCATCCGGATTTCGCCTGATGATGGGACGTCTGCCCCCCGGCGGGGCATCGATATCAAATGGTGTGGGCGACTCCATCGCGCCGGAACATACTGGGAACGACGACAGGTCGCAAGAAAGGCTGGGGCGCGTGTGCAATGACTATCGGCTTGAGGTGGACGTCGCCTCGATCATGGAGGACTTCGAAGACCTCAAGATCAAGATCAAGACCCCCGAAGGCACGCCAAACGTGGCAGCTCGTGAGGATATCAAGATCAGCGATTCAGCCCCGATAGTACGCGGTGTCGATGGCGAACGTGGCGTGGGCGAGCTGGTCAGTCGTAGATGGAGCTGGCCAGGGCAAGGCGGCAGGCCCGTCTATAACTTCCGCAGCGAAGGTCGCGAATTTTCCTCCGGCCGCTGCCTGATCCTCGCCGATGGCTTCTATGAGTTCACCGAACCGCAGCCAGGTCAGAAGCGCAAAACGAAGTGGCTGTTCACGTTGAAGGGACACGACTGGTTCTGCATCGCCGGCATCTGGCGCACAGCGCCATCCGGCGAAGCCTGGACCATGCTGACCATGGAGCCGGGTGAGGATGTCGCGCCATATCATCATCGTCAGATAATCCCACTGACACGAGACCAGTGGGCCGACTGGCTCGATCCGTCGGTGCCGGCGAAGGATGTGCTGCGAGCGTTGCCGAAAGGCAGCTTGCCGGTCACGCGCGTGTTCCCGGCCGCAGAACCGGCGCTGCTCTGACATGCCGGGGACCAACTCGCTCGACCGCTTCGTCGAGGCTCAGACCCTCAGCTACAAGACCGCGCTCGCCGAGATCCGGCGCGGGGCCAAGCGCTCGCACTGGATGTGGTATGTTTTTCCACAGTTCGCCGGGCTCGGGCGCAGTTCGACCGCGCAGCATTTCGCCGTCCGGTCGCTCGAGGAGGCCCGCGCTTATCTCGACCACGCCGTATTGGGTCCGCGCTATCTCGAATGCGTCGCTGCGCTGCAGGATCTCGCGACAAGCAATGCCGAGGCTGTGTTCGGCGACATCGATGCCACGAAGCTGCGCTCATCGCTCACTCTGTTCGAGGCAGCCCGTCCCAACGCGCTCATCGCCGCGGCGCTCGACCGTTGGTTTGGCGGCGAGCGCGACCCGTTGACGCTGCGGCTGATCGGGGACGAGGCGCCCACAGGCTAAGCCGCTACATGTTAACGCCCGAGAGACGGATAGCTTGGGCGATCGAACCCGCGAGTTGCGTATCGAAGTCATGCGGCTTGGTAATCAATCATCCGGCTTGACGAATCCCAAGAGTAAGCGGAACATAAAAGGAACAAGTGAGTCGATGCTGACCGATGCCCGTACCTTCGTCGTCCCCCGATCGGCCCGGTGCCGATCAAATAGCCGCGCTTCGCGCGCAGCTTGCGCAGGCCCAGAGCCAGCGCGGGCCGGTGCTGGCGTTCGGACTGGAAGCGGTCGATAGCCAGATTGCCGGCGGCGGGCTCGACGGCGCCGGGCTCCACGAGATAGCCGCTGCCACCGCCTCGCTGAACGACGACGCGGCCGCCACGCTGTTCGCAGCCGGTATCGCCGCCCGATTCGCAGCACAGCCAGGATTCACAGTGCTGTGGGCGCTGAGCCGCTATGACCTTTATGCGCCGGGGCTGGAACAGGTCGGGCTCGGCCCTGAGCGTATTTTCCACGCCGAGGCGGGCAAGGATGCCGAGGTGCTGGCATTGGCCGAGGATGCGTTGCGGTTCGGCTCGCTTGCCTGCGTGGTCGCCGAGGTGAAGTCGGCCGACCAGACCGCGACCCGCCGGCTCCAGCTCGCCGCATCGGATGGCGGGACGCCGATCCTGCTCTACCGCCGGCATCGCTCGCTCGATCGCTGTCCGCTCGGTCAGCCCTCGTCGGCGATGACCCGCTGGCGGATCGGCTGCGTGTCGTCAGCCAGGCTGCCCTACCCCGGCGTCGGTCGTCCGCGCTGGTCGGTCGAGCTGGTCCGGCAGCGCAACGGTAATCCCTTCTCCCTCGAACTCGATGCGTGTGATGACCAGGGTCGCCTCGCTCTACCTGCCCCAGCTCGCCATCGAGCGGTTGCGGCGGTCGGAGCGGCCAGCCAAGCTGCCTGAGGCGCTGCCGGCCCCCACACGCTCGAGGTTCGCACCGCCGATCGATGACGATCCTGGCGCCTGCTCGGTGCCGCGCGGCGGCGGCTGGCGGCCGGGCGCCCGCTGGGCGCTCGTTGATCATGGCGCCGCGGCCTGGCCACGCGACGGCGCTCCGCCGCGCGCGTCGGTCGAGGACGCGATCGCCTCGCTGCCCGCGCATCAACAACCGCCCAAGCGCATGCTCGGCCGGCGCAGCGAACCTGCCGATCATCCGTTCAAGGCAATGCCGCCCGACGAAGGTGCCCCGGCGCGCAGGCCTGCCATGCCGGCCCCGATCGCTCAGACATGGGGTCGCCCGACCGTCCTGATCGAGCGGATCGGCCAGAAGGACGTGTTGACCGCCACGTGCCCGGCCGCACTCGAGCTGGGCCTGCGCCCCGGCATGGCTGCGGCCTATGCGCGCGCGCTCGTCGCCGATCTCGACGTGCGCGACGCCGAGCCCGATGAGGATCGCGCTTGGCTCGACCGGCTGGCGCTTCATGCGGTCGGCCATTGGACGCCTTCCGCCAGCGTCGCCGGACCGGATGGCTTGTGGCTCGATCTCACCGGTACCACCCATCTGTTCGGTGGCGAGCCGCACTTCTGCCGCCGGTTACTGCGCTTCCTCCAGCGCATCGGCTTCACCGCCAGCATCGCGATCGCCGGCACCCCGGGCGCAGCGCATGCGCTGGCGCGCTACGGCGACAAGCCGGCCACCATCCTGCCACCTGGCACCGAAGCCGAGACCCTCGCCGACCTGCCGCTTGCCGCGCTGCGACTGACGCCGGAGGCGTTGCATGCGGCCGCCAGGTTCGGGCTGGAGCGGATTTCCGACCTCTATCCGATGCCGCGCGGTCCGCTCGCGCGGCGGCTCGGCATGGCGACGGTCACTCGCCTCGACCAGGCCCGCGGCATGGTCGCCGAGCCGATCGTCCCGGTGGTACCCTTCGAAGAGCCGCGCGTGATGCGCCGGCTGCTGGAACCGATCGGTACAGCTGAGGCGATCACCCAGGTGATTGGCGATCTCGTCGACGACATGGTGGCGGTGCTGCAGGCACGGGGGCTCGGTCTTCGCGCCGCGGTGCTGACCTGCTTGCGCGTCGACGGCGACGAGCAGCGTATCGGTCTTGGTACCGCGCGGGCAACGCGCGACGCGAAGCATCTCACGCGGATGCTAGCGATGCGGGTCGAACGGATCGATCCGGGGCTGGGTATCGAGGCGGTGGCGCTTGCCGCCCCGAGGATCGAAGATCTCGCACCGGTGTCGCTCGGTGCGGCGCTGGTTGGCGACGATCGTCCCGCCGACATCGCGCCGCTGGTCGACCAGCTTGCCGGACGCGTCGGTGAGGCCGCATTGTTCCGGGTTGGCGCAGAGGAGAGCGACGTACCCGAACGCGCGACCCGGCGGACAGACGTGCTCGCGACACCGGTTGGCTGGCCGACGTGGAAGCGGCCCGTGCGGTTGCTACGTCGACCAGAGCTGCTCGGCGACGTCGTCGCGCTGTTGCCGGATCAGCCGCCGCGGCGGTTTGCGTGGCGCGGCAGCGGCTATCGCGTCGTCGCCGGCGATGGCCCGGAACGCATCCATGGCGAGTGGTGGCGCAACGAGCGCGAGATGTGGGCGGTGCGGGACTATTTCCGGGTGGAAGCTGAGGGCGGTGAGCGCTTCTGGCTGTTCCGCCGCGGCGACGGCGTCGAGACAACGACCGGCGACCTCAGCTGGTACATGCATGGGCTGTTCGGGTGATGGAGAGGCCCGCGGCGACTTATGTCGAGCTTCAGGTGACGAGCCACTTCTCGTTCCTGCGCGGCAGCAGCTCGCCCGAGGAACTGTTCTCCGCAGCCGCGCTGCTCGGTCATCATACGCTGGGGTTGGTCGATCGGGGTAGCGTCGCGGGCGTCGTCCGCGGCTGGGATGGGCAGAAAGCTACCGGTGTGCGCATGATGCCCGGCGCCCGGGTCGACCTGACCGACGGCCGCGCGGCGCTGCTTTATCCGACCGACCGCACCGCCTGGTCGCGGCTGACGCGCCTCCTGTCGATCGGCAAGGCGCGCGGCGGCAAGGGCCGTTGCGTCCTCGACTGGAACGACGTCGCAGCGCATGCCGACGGGCTGGTGGCGATCCTCGTGCCGGATATGCCAGACGACGCCACCGCCGCTCGCCTTGATGAGCTGCGCGCGGTGTTCGGATCGCGCGGCTATCTCGCACTGTCGCTTCGCCGCCGGCCCGATGATGCCCAGCGACTTTACGAGCTGGATGCGATGGCGCGTGCTGCGGGCGTGCGGAGCGTCGCTACCGGGGATGTGCTCTATCACACCGGCGAGGCGCGGCCGTTGCAGGACGTGATGACCGCCATCCGCGAACGGACGACGATCGATGCGCTCGGGTTCCGGCGCGAGCGCTACATGGACCGTGACCTGAAGTCCCCCGCCGAGATGGAGCGGCGGTTCGCCCGATTCCCGGACGCTGTTCGGGCCAGCGCCGACATCGCGGCGCAATGCCGGTTCGACCTTGGCGAGATCCAGTATCAGTACCCGTATGAGCAGATCATAGCCGGGCGAACGGCGCAGGAGGCGCTAGCGGCACTAACCGAAGAGGCGGCCGCTCGCATGTTTCCCGGCGGCGTGCCGCAGGCCTATCGGTCCCAAATCGATCACGAGCTGAGATTGATCGCCCAGCTAGGTTACGCGCCCTACTTCCTCACGGTAAACTCGATCGTCGGCGAGAGCCGCCGCCGCGGTATTTTGTGCCAGGGTCGCGGAAGCGCGGCGAACAGCTGTGTCTGCTTCCTGCTCGGCATCACGTCGATCGATCCGATCAAGCACGAATTGCTGTTCGAGCGCTTCGTCAGCGGCGAGCGCAAGGAGCCGCCCGATATCGACGTCGATTTCGAACATGAGCGACGCGAAGAGATCATCCAGTGGATTTACGACACCTACGGACGTCACCACTCCGCCCTCACCGCCGTGGTGACCCGCTACCGTACCCGCGGCGCGGTCGCCGAGGTCGGTAAGGCGCTGGGCCTGCCGCGCGACCTCACGAAGATGCTGACCGGGCTCGTGTGGGGCTGGTCGGTCGACGGGATCACCGATGAGCAGATTGCCAGCCTCAACCTCAACGCCGGAGATCACCGGCTCAAACTGACGCTTCAGCTCGCCCGCCAGCTGATCGGTCATCCGCGACACCTGTCTCAGCACCCCGGCGGTTTCGTGCTGACCCAGGACCGGCTCGACGATCTCGTGCCAATCGAGCCGGCTAGGATGGAGGATCGTCAGATCATCGAGTGGGACAAGGACGATATCGACGCCCTCAAATTCATGAAAGTCGACGTGCTGGGCCTGGGCATGCTCGGCTGCCTCAACCGCGCGTTCGACCTCTTGGAGCAGGAGAAGGGCATCAGCGTCGGCATGGCCGACCTGCAGGACGATGACCCTAACGTCTACGCGATGATCCAGAAGGCCGACACGCTCGGCGTCTTCCAGATCGAGTCCCGCGCCCAAATGAACATGCTGCCCCGCATGAAGCCCAAGGAGTTCTACGATCTCACCATCGAAGTCGCGATCGTGCGGCCGGGACCGATTCAGGGCGACATGGTCCATCCTTATCTTCGGCGCCGCGAGGGCAAGGAGAAGCCCGAATATCCAAAGCCCGAGCTGCGCGCCGTCCTCGAGAAGACTCTCGGCGTGCCGCTCTTTCAAGAGCAGGCGATGAAGGTCGCCATCGTCGGCGCCGGTTTCACTCCGCAAGAGGCCGACCAGCTCCGCCGCGCGATGGCCACCTTCAAACTCACGGGCGGCGTCAGCCACTTCTATGACAAGTTGGTCAGCGGGATGGTGGCTCGCGGCTATCCGAAGGACTTTGCGGAAAGGACGTTCAAGCAGATCGAGGGTTTCGGTTCGTACGGCTTTCCCGAAAGCCATGCCGCCAGCTTCGCCAAGATCGCCTATGCGTCGTGTTGGATGAAGCACCATCATCCCGACGTGTTTTGCGCGGCGCTGCTCAACGCGCAGCCGATGGGATTCTACGCTCCCGCCCAGATCGTCGACGACGCCCGCAGGCATGACGTCGAGGTGCGGCCAGTGTCGATCAACCACAGTCACTGGGACTGTACGTTGGAGCCAACCGGCAGGCGCTATATGGCAGTCCGGCTCGGGTTCGGGCAAGTCCGTGGGCTCGCCAACGTTCACGGTGCCACGATTGCTGCGGCCCGCGGGCCAGCGCCTTACGAGAGTGTCGAAGAAGTCTGGCGGCGCGCCGGCGTACCCCGAGCCGCTATCGAGCGTCTGGCCGAAGCCGACGCATTCCAGTGCCTCGCTGAAAACCGCCGCCAGGGGCTATGGAAGGTGAAGGGTCTCGGCGAAGCGCCGTTGCCGCTGTTCGCTGCCGCTGACGCGCGTGAGGACAGGTTCTCGCCCGAGGGTCTGGAGCCGTCGGTGGCGCTCCGCGCGATGACCGATGGCCGCGAGGTGGTCGAGGATTACCGATCGCTTCAGCTATCGCTGCGCGGCCACCCGATAAGCTTCCTTCGCGGTCAGCTTGATACGATGCGCGTGATGCGCTGCGCCGATCTCCCGGCGGTGCGCGACGGCCGCAACGTAGAGGTCGCCGGTGTGATCCTCGTCCGCCAGCGTCCAGGTTCCGCCAAAGGAGTCCTGTTCATCACTATCGAAGACGAGACCGGTATCGCCAACGGCATCCTGTGGCCCGACCGGTTCGAGATTTACCGCCGCCAGGTCATGTCCGCCTCGATGATCGCGATGCGCGGCAGGGTGCAGAAGGAGGGCGAGGTCATCCACATCATCTGCGACCGCATCACCGACCATGACGACATGCTAAGATCCATCGGAAAGATGGATTTCACCGTTGCGCCGGGACGCGGCGATGGCGCCAAGAATGGAGCTGGTCCCGATCCGCGCGATCCGAGCTGGCCACCGCGAGGGCGAACGCTCGCCTATCCGCCGTTTAATGCCGTTCCGGACGAGGAAGAGCTGATGCGCATCCGAAGCCATGACTTTCATTGACCCTGCCGGAACCACGCCAACTCTCAGCTCTTCAAGGCTGTCATCAATGACACTTTACCTCTCGCTTCCGGGTAAAGTGTCACGGATGACAAACCGCTGCCCCGCGCTATCGTCATTGGGATGTTCCTGTAATTCTCGGCGCAAAGCATCGCCGAGCCTGGCAGGATGTTTCGAACATGCCGCCGCGCGCAGAGCGCATAGTCCGCATCAAGGAGAGTTACGTGTCCATCACGCTCTATGAAGCAATCATACCATCTCAGCTCCAGATCCTCGGATCGGTGCATCGTCTCCTGGGCAAGGCCGAGACGTTCTGCGCTGAGCGAAACTGGGCGGATGACGAGATCATTGACGCTCGCCTAGCGGCTGACATGAATCCTTTCGCTTACCAGATCAAATCCGTGGCTGTGCATTCCCTTGGCGCTATCGAGGGCGTTCGGCAGGGGCGCTTTTCGCCCGACCAAACCTTGCCGCCGGACAGCTTCAGCGGCCTCAACGAGCGCATCTTGGCCACCATCGCCGCACTTGAAGCCATCCGTCCGGAAGAGGTCGAGGCATTCATAGGTCAGGACATGTGTTTCGAGTTCGGAGATAACCGGATGGAGTTCACGGCCGAGAGCTTTCTGCTCTCGTTCTCGCAGCCGAACTTCTATTTTCACGCTACGACGGCGTACGATATCCTGCGCTGGAAAGGGCTGACGATCGGAAAAAGGGATTTCAACGGAAGGGTTCGCAAGAAGCCTGACGTCGCGTGATATCATACGATCCGCCGCATATTGATGACGCTTGGTGGAGCGACGCAGAAGTATCATGAGTCTGCTCGACCACCGCTTCGAGGGCCCGTGGTTATCGGCCGGCTGGAATATGATCGGCTGCGAGGCGCTTACGATTATGCCGCCGCGAGCACGATGCCCGGGGTCCTCTCAGCACTGCAAATCTTGGCTGCTAGGGTTCGACGCGGCGAGACCATCTGACTGTTTGACCCGGCTACCTCCAGCACGTTCGAGGCGATCAGGATCGTCGCGCTCAAAGCGTGTGTCGCCGCTCACTTCCCCTCAATGGCAAGTCTGGACCGGATCGATGCCGAGCGATGATTGCGCGGGTAACGGACGAGGAGGTCGTGCAGCTCACTCCCCGCCCCGCAGATGACCGACTGCGGTGACTGCCGCTGCGACTGTCGGACGAGCTGACTTAGGAATGCGGATCGTTGTGTAACCCGCCCCCGCCGTCATCGAGTCACGGAGGAGGTCCTTCGCGGCATCGTGCGAGCGATCATCCAGTTCGACCAAGGCAACGACCGTTCCAACCGTTGGATCGACGATCACAAAATCGACAATCTTCTGAGAGAACGCGTTGCGATCGGCTGGATTGAAAGTTTTGCCCGGCCGGCGCGGAGCAGCCAGCAATGCGCCCATGGCGACCTGAGCATGGATTCGATACATCGGCAGCACATGCTCGAGTGCCTTGAGCATCGCCTGCTCGCGCGCGGTGAGGAACGGCTTCGCAATCGGCGCCGGCGATCCACCGACACCTTTGACGAGCGCGAAGAGCACCGCGATGCAGGCCAGAAAGATTATGGCGGCAAACGGCGCGCTGCCGAGCTGATCGATCAGACGTGGCATAGCTTGATCTCCCTTTCAGAATCGCGCGTCAGAACCAGCCGTCCTTGCGCCCCTCATTGCTATCGCGCAGGCTTCGGCCGTCGACGGCGGAGCGGCGGATCTCGAGTTCGACACCGTCACCCTTCCGCCGGGTCCGAAAGTCGGCATTGCTCAAACCGTTACGCCGTGCGTAGTCCTCGGCCGCCTTCTCGCTGCCGAACTTGCCGCCTTCATCGAACTCCCATCCCATCGGTCGTCTCCTTCGTCTGCCGGCACCGCGCCGGCTGTTACCTTCACAAATCGAGTCCGAGGCTGCGCTCCGGCAGCGGCGGCAGCAGGTCGCCCTTGTCGGGCTTGAGGTCTGCCGGGGCCGTGAGGTCGCCGCTCTTCGATGCGGCTGCGGGCGCGGCGGCCGGCGTGAGGGCTCCGTCCGGAAGGGGCGGCAAGTCGGCGAGAAGGTCGGCCGCGTCGGCCAGATTGATGCCGTCGATCGGACCGGGATCGAACTTTGCCGGCGCGGCTGACCCCTTCTTCCCGTCGATGTCGATGCGGCCCAGCGTCTCGAGTGCCGAGGTCTTGTTGCCGGGATTGAGGTCGAGCTGGCGCTCCAGCTTCCCCTTGTCGTCGACCACCATGACGAGCTCGTCGCGCACACGGGTGACGCCGACATTGAAGAGCCGCTGGTTGGACAGGTTGCGCTCGTGGCTGTCCATGACCGTGATGGCTTTGTCGGTCGTGATGCCTTGCGCCATGTGCATGTTGAGCACGTAGGCGAGATCGAGCCGCGACAGCATCGGATCGCCGAGATCCAGCGTGAGAGTCTGCTTGCCCGCTGTTTCGACCGTCACCCCCGCGGCGTCCACCGACAGCACGCGCGCGAGAGCGGCGTTATGAAGGTCGCGCGGCTTGTCGTTCGCGGTCCAGCGGATGCGGTCGCCCTCGCGGACGTGGAGGTCCTTCTTCTGGGTAAGTTCGAGACGATCCCGCTTCTCGGTGGGCGACAGGCTCTGGGGATCGAAGCGGATATGCCGCCGCCCGTCGCTGAGCTCGACCTTGCCGCCCGGCAGCATGCGGGTGACGTCGTAGCGCCCCTGCTTGAGACCGATGTCCTGCGCGCCGCCGCGGCCGACGTCGAGCGTCTGGCCGACCTGATAGGTCGAGGCATAGCGCAACTCCTCGCGTGTGAGATTGACGCGCTCGTAGACCGTGAGGTGGATACCCTGCCCGCGCACCGTTCCTTCGGCCGCAAGCCCATCCTGGATGCGTTGATTGATGATCGCGCGCGACGCGCGGCCCGACGCGAACACGGCGGTGGCATCGCGGTCTTCGGCCGATAATGCGAGCCACATGCCGGCCGCCGTCTCGGGCGCGCTGGCGCTCTCATGAACATTGTCGCCCAGCACCTTCATCGCCTCGCCCGCGCGGCCGACATTGGCGAGCGCGGCGACCGTCCGCAGCGTGTCGGTACGCTGGCGGATGTTCTCATCCATCCGCGCCATCGTCCCTCCGGCCGCCTGGATCATCGCGAATGATTTGCCGGCGTCGATCGAGGAGAGCTGCTGACGATCGCCGACCAGCACCAGCTTGTCGACGCCGAGCGCCTCGGTGATCCGGTGCAACGTCAGCATGTCGCTGCTCGAAACCATCGAGGTCTCGTCGACCACCAGCGAGGCGCCTGCCAGTCGGGCCCGCGCTTCCTCGTATCGGGGCGTATCGCGCTCGGTGACGAACCGTTCGTTGGCGAGGACGAAGGACGCGATCGTCTGGCTCTTGATGCCGGCACCCTCGGCCAGGTCCGCGACCATCTTGTTCTGGAACGCGAGGCCGAGCACAGTTCGGCCCTCGGCTTCAGCGATCCGGGCCACTGCTTGCAGCATCGTCGACTTGCCGGCGCCGGCGACGCCCTGGATCGTGACGGTGCGGTCGGGCGACGACAGGATCAGCGTCGCGGCGGCGAGCTGGCCGGCATTGAGCGGCCGATCGGCGACGCTCTGCAGACGCTCGGGTGCAGCACTCGCCGAGACGACCGGGTCTGCCTTGCCGGCCCCTGCCTCGACGCTTTTCAGGATCGCTTCTTCGGTGCGCAGCGCTTCCTGCGTGGTCACCATCTGGACGCCCTTGTCGCCGGGTCGCGCTACCCCGGGAAGAAGCTGGCGGGTCTCGATGAGCTCGCCGATCCGGTGCTCGACCGTGTCGATCGTGACGCCCTTCAAGCCGAGGTCCAACGCAGTCTTCGCGAGCAGATGGACGTTGAACGCCGCCTCGCGCTCCGCCAGGATCCGGACCGCCGACGCGACCGCGAGCTGCGAGCGCGCAACCGCCGGCGACTGGGTAGCGCGGGCGAGCCCGCTGTCGACGAGAGGATCGCGTGGGCGCAGGAGCCCGCCGAGCGACGTGCGAGCGCTCGCGATCGCATCGCTCACCGCGCGATATCCGCGCTCGATCGGCCCCGCCCCGAGACGCTGGCCGGCGCGGGCTTCGGCTGCGGCGAGGAGGCTCTTGCCGTCGAAGCCGAGCCCCGCCGCCTTGTCGATCCAGCCTTTAACGAGCCCGTCGCGGTCCTCGACGTTGAGCTTGGGATCGCGGGTCGTGGTGGTGACGCCGTCGCGACCCTTGGCCGAGACGATCCCGAGCGCGGCAGCTTTTTCCAGGATCGCCTCGCGCCGCTGGCTGAAGGCATCGATCACCGCTTTCGGCACGCCCGATATCTCGAAGGTGCCGTGCTTGCCCTTCAACTCGACCTGGTAACCCAGCTTCTCCAATCCAGCTCGCAGATAGGCGTGGTAGATGGCGCCGATCGTCGCATTGTGGCTCCAGATCTTGTCGGCATGAAGCGCCTGCCATTTGCCGTCCGGCATCTGCGTCAGGTTGGCGACTACGGCATGGACGTGGGCCTGCGGATCGAGCGCGCGGCTGGTGTCGTGCTGGAAGAGTGCATAGACGAGATTGCCGGTCTGGACCGGCACCTTGCGCCCCTCGACATCCTTGCGCCCCTCGGCGAGATTCTTTTCGACCCACGCCATGGTTTTCTGGACGGCTGCCATGTTGGCGGCGAGCACGCGCTTGTCGCCGGCGACATAGGCCATGACCGAAACGGACTTCGGCGCCGAGAAGGTGAGATCGAGGCCGTGACGGCGGTTTTCGACCTGTGCCACGCCCTCGCCGCTTGGCAATATCCCGCTCAGGACCGCCTCGAATGATTCCCGCGAAACCTCGCCTTCCAGGCCGAGCGCCTCGGCCCCTGCCCCGCTCCAGCTGTTGACCTCCGAGGCGCCGTCGGCGGTGTAGTAATTGTCCTTGAAATCGTCCTTCGCGAAATAGTTCGCGGCACCGGATGCGGAGCGGACCGAGGCGATCGAGTGCATCGATCAAATCCCCATGTCGAGATCGCTGTCGTCGCGGCCGACGGCGATGCCGTGGCGGAGTTCAACTAGCGTCTGGTTCTCGACCTGGCTGATCTGTGGCGGCGCGGCGCGACCGTCGCGGCGCTCGTCCGACGAGCGGTTTGCTGGCTCGTGTCCCTCCGCCTTCTCGCGTGCCGCCTGGGCCTTGTCGGCAGCGTGGCTGGCGGGGGTCGACTGTTCGTTCTTGTCGTCGGCACGCTGCGCCGCCCGATCGGCTTCCGTGATTTGCTCGGCGGCAGGCATCTGCAGGATCCGCGCCGCCATCTCCTTGGCGAGATTGGTCGTATCGACCACCTCATCGACGATCTGAACGGCGCCGTCGCGACCGCCCGCCTCACCCCCCTCGTCCGCGAATGCCTCCTCGCCGCGGCGCGAGCGGACGGGCTGCATGGAGGGTCTGGCGACAAACCCCGGTGCGACCTGGGGATAGTCCTTCCACTCGAGCAGAATGCGCGCGGCCGGGAAGCCGTCCGGGAACTTCACGAAGCCGTGCATCGAAGGCAGGTTGGTGATGTCGTCGGCGATGACGAGCGGTTCGACCTGCTTCCTGGGTGTCAGCGTCGAGGCGTCGCGATTGTTGTTGTAGCCGTAGCTGTAGGCCTCATCCATCTGGCGGACTTCACGGTTGCCGATGTAGCGCGCGCACTGCTCGGCTGTGTCGAGGTCCGCGGTCGCGAGAATGAGCTTCGAGCGGGCGAGCGACGCGAGATTGCGGGCGCCCTGTTCGCCATAGACCTCGACCAGTTTCTCGAAGCTGTGGATGCCCAGGATCATGGCGCCGCCGAACGCGCGGGCGGTCTGCAGGCCGTTCTCGATGGCGGGCAGTTTGTGGAGCGCGCCGAGCTCGTCGAACATGAACCACATCCGCAGCGAGCGGGTGCGCGGCATGGTCATCAGGCGATTGATGCACAGGTCCATCCAAAGCGTCAGCAGCGCCCGGTTCATGGGCAGATCGACGTAATTGGAGGTGATGAAGAGGATCGCGCCGGGCTGCTTTTCGCCCGTGATCCAGTCGCGGATCGAGAACTGCTCGCCCTCGTCGGGGAGGAAGCGCAGGACCTGCGCGTTGGTGTTGAACACGGCGCGGATCGACTCTGCCATGCGAGCGGCTTCCGGGGCGGTCAGTGGATCGGCGATGGTGTTGGCGAGGAAGCGGTGGACCCGCTTGAGATCCGCGGTCATCAGGTTCTCGGACAGCGCCAGATTGGTGGTCTGACCCCGCTCCTGAAGCCGGATGCACATCTCGATGAACAGTGTGCGTGCGGCCAGCGCCCAGAAGGGTTCGGAGGACCCGCCGTCAGAGGGAATCAGCGCGGCCGCAGCGGCGGTGAATTCGCTGTGCGTGCGGCAGTCATTGAAGATCGACCAGGCCGGGCAGCGCTGGTCCATAGGATTCAGGATCGTGTCGCGGGTGGGGTCGAAAAAGGCTTCGACATAGGCACCGGTCAGGTCGAAGATGACGGCATTGTCCCGGCGGTCGCGCATCTGCGCGACGAGGCTGCGAAGCTCGGTGGTCTTGCCCGATCCGGTCGTCCCGATCAGCATCGTGTGAGACTGCTCCATGCGGTGCGGGTAAGGCACGCCGGCGAGCGAATAGGGGTGGTGAATGCCGCCCGCCTTTCGCTCCTGAAACGTCAGCCTCAGCACGGCCTTCGGCGAGAGCGCGGGAAAGAATTTGCGCGCATCGTCCTCGAAGCTGGCGAGGTTGTGCTGGGCGATTTCGGATTGAAGCACGCCATTTTCGACGAGCATGGCGCCACGTTCGTGCCGCTCCTGAAGGATCGTCTTGCCCCTCCGGCGCGAGAGATCGATGAACCAGATCGCCAGCGGCGCGACGACGAAAAGCGAGACCAGCAGAGATCCGATCAAGGCCCGCATCGTCGTCGCCCAAGCCTGCTGGACCTCGGGGATGAACGGCACTGCCGGCATGATCGTGCGCATGATCTCGCCGTTGGGCAGCGTGACGTTGACGCGCTTGTTCGGGTTGAGCTCGATCCAGTTCCAAAGCGTCGCGTAGAGCTTCATGCAGACGAGCTGGAAGCCATGCTCGTCGAGGCGGAATGACAGGATCGCGAACCAGGCAAGAAGGAAGGCAAATAACCATGCGATGACGGGCAGCCGGGCGCCCGAAAACCACATCAGCATTTCGTGGGTCAGGAGCTGGGAGCCGCGGGTGAAATTGCCGGAGTTGCGCTGCACGCGACCACGCGCGGAGTGGTGAGTGAGCGGGATGTTCTGCCCATTCGAGCGGATGTCCTCACGCGCCATGATATTGCACCAGGCGCTTGTCGGTCTCGGCTACAAGACGGTCGCGCAATTCGGGGTATTGTTCGCGGATGATGACATCGAGCGCGAGCTGCTGAAACTCGCTGATGCGGGCCAGGCGGCGCTGGCTGGCGGTCAGCAGATCGGAGGAGGAGAGGAAGACGTCGAGCGCCGACCGGATGATGTCGGCGACGGTCAGCTTCTGATCGGCTGCGATCGCGCTGAGACGATCCCATTGGGAGCGCTCCAGGCGAATATTGTAGTGCCGATAATTGGTAGCCAAGACCAACCTCCTAGCAGGGAGGCTGGTGGGGACTGAAGAATGGCGACGCTTATACCTCGGCGGCAGGGCAGCGACAAGCCGGTCTTCTCACCCGCCCGCGCCGTAGTCTCGGGTAGTACCAGAGAATGGCGGAAATCTGCGACTTTTACGCTCCCCCGCCACCGTACTACAGCGTACTCCCCTTCCCTTCCGCGCTAAGCCGTTGTGCAGCAACGGAAACCCTGCACCTTCAGGTGCGTAGGGTGTGCATCTCCTATGGGGCCGATCGTTGGTCCCGGTCCCGATCCAGTGATGTTGGGAAGTGCCCGCTCCCGGTTCCGGCGGGGCATGAGGCCGCCGCCAGGCGGAAGTGCCGGCGGGAAAGCGTCGAGCCCTCGGGATGTCCGGCCAACCGTGGCGTGCCGGCGCGAAAACTACGGGCTGTTCCCGGGCGTCGCAGATGCAATTGCGGCCGAAGACGCCATTGACCAGGCGAGGATCGTGACCCGCATGGGCGGAGACGAGGCGCCAGCCTCGGCTCCGTGAGGTTAGGTCGCTTGTCGGCCTGAAGGGTCGGCACGGGACCTTAGCGAATAGAGCCGTGTTCGGGCGCCAGCCCGATCCGCCCAAGCTCCCTGAAACGCCTTTCGGGCCGCGCCTGTCATCGGTATAACGGACCGGTTCATAGCCCGATTAGCCTTCACAAGAGGCAACTATGGCAAAGACCTTGGAACAGGAGCGTTTGGCGCTCGAGGAAGATGAGCGCCGGCTAAATGAGCGGCGGCGAAAGCTGGAGGAACGCGAGCGCGAGCAGGCGATCGCGACGGTCGAGAAGTCGGGCCTGCTCAAGCTCGATGCCAGGCGACTGGCGGACCTCGCCGATCGCATCAAGCGACTTGGTATCGAGGAAGTCGAGAAACGATTGGCGGCCTGAATCCGCACCTGCCGCGGCATCGCCGCGGCGCGGTCATGGGGGGTTCGATGCCCCCCATGACCGCACCTCTCCAAGCAAAAAAGGGGGAGAGGCCGCAGCCCCTCCCCGATGCTCAGAATTCGTCGGACATGCGTCCCGGAACCGTGTGTACGACCCGGTCGATGAGCGTCATCGGCAGCGCGTCATAGTCGCCCTCGTCGATGGCGACGTAGCGCCCGTCACCCTCCTCGATGACGTGCTGGTCGAAGAAGCTGTGAAGCGCGCGGCGCTCGGCGAATGCGAGGGCGGCGAGGTAGTTGGCGGCGTCGGCGTGGGCGGCGGTCGAGATGGTCTGCATGGAAGCCTCCTGTCGTCTTGAATGACAGGGGAATGGCCGTCGTTGAGGGAGCCGCCGGGTCAGGGACGCCGGCAACGCCGGCGCCGCGCAGCGGCGGTGGGGGTCACGATTTTTTTCGGCGGCCACTATCGCCGAAGGGTGGGGATCGGCCTCGATTCGCCGAAGAAAATGGTGGGGCCCCGCCGTCCTTGACGCGGCGGCTCCCTCAACGACATCCTTGGAAGTCTGTGAGAGATTTTTATCCCCCCGCTTGGGGACCGGCGGGAGGCCGTGATGTGTGCGACTGGTTCCCTGCCGTGATGCGGGGCGGCGTGCCGACCGGCCACGTTCCGGCAGCCTGATCGGGGTCTCGGCGGCGGGCGAGCCATCCGGCTCCAGCGTGCTGCCAGGTGCGCGCCCTTGCGGGGAGAAAGCGTTAACCGAACCGCGTCAGAAGCCCGGCGGTTAGTTCTCCGAGGTCACCGTGGCCGGTGGCCTCGGCAGGCCGTCGCCTGTGTCTTCGATCCACAAATTTATGGTTCGATGTCCGGCCACATGTTAGTCCGCTCGGGCGCTGCAAAACGGGCGGCGCCGGGACTGGTAATCCCGTCGAGAACGGCAACTCGGGGTGAGTGATCACGCCGGGGTGCCTGCGCATATGTCCAGGTGCCTCGGCACTAAAAGCGTAGGCGCATGTCTCGACGTGTTACCAGCCCCGGCTCCCGCGCCTAGCGCGCGGGAGTTGTTGGCTGGGCGCACCGCCGACTGCCGCTGGAATCACCTTCGCGCTCGGGATCGGGACATGGATACGAACCCGTCAGAGCAGGTCGTCGCGCGTGCGCTGGCGCTGGCGCTGCTGCGCCAGTCGCTGGTCTATCTCGGGACCGCGGAGGAGGTCGCGGCTGCCAGCCATACGCAGCGCGCGATCGACTCTTTGCTTCGCCAACCGGTGAGCGAGGACGACCGAGCATTGCCGCGGAACTGAGGGCCGGCTGCGACCGGGATCTCGGGCCCTCCAAGCAAAAAAATGGGCGCGCCGCCGGAGCGACGCGCCCTGCGCTGTGGAGTGGATTGGACGGAGGCTATGCCCATTCCAGCCGGGGCGCATCATCGGGATCGGCGGTGGTCAGAAGCCGATCAAGTCGATCGAGATACACGCTGGTGCCTTCCATCGCGGCGCGTCGGCGAACAGCCGGATGCGCGAGTCTCGCGCGAACCGCATCCACCGGGATTTCACCAACGCTGTCTGGTCGGAGACCGAGGCTTTCGAGCAGCGCAAAAGCGTTGCTCGATGCGAGGTCGAGTTCGTGGCCGAGGTCGGACGTAAGGGCAACGCGCATGGCGAGCACGCCGGCCTGGTTGACAGGACAGACGCTGATGCGGCGGCGGCGGAACTGGGCTTCCTCGACGACGGTGATGACCGCCTCATCATAGTCGAACAGCCTGGCGATCGTGGCCAGCGCCACCGGGCAGACCCGCGCTTCAAGATGGTTGGAGAGGAAGCCGCCTTCCTCCGGATCGGGGTCGGCGAGGACGATGCCGGAGCGTTCGCCCTCGTCGCGAAGGAGGGCGTGAAACGCGGCGAGCTGGCAGGTGCTGATGGCGGCGGTCGGGCCGTCGCGGTCGTCGGCGGCAGTGGCGATGCGGAACGTGACGGACATCTCGTCCTCCCCTGTTGATCCACTACCGCCCTCCCCCCTCCCCTTTGCCGCCACCGGCGGGGCCGCGTAGCAAGTGCGCACGCGCCCGGTCTCGCGGCGCGAAGGGGCTCGATGCCCCTGAGCGCCGGACGTCGACGCAGAGAAGAAAGAGAGGCCCCGGCTTGCGCCGGAGCCTCTCGGACAAGCGCCTCACGCGGCGCGCTGGCTGCGTTGCTGGGCGAGGCGGACGATGTGCAGCGGGACACCTGCCTGCCGCAGTTTCTGGGCGAGGTTCTGCTGAATGCCCGAGCCCTCGCAGATGACTGCCTCGACCGGCTTGAGGTTGAGGATGCGGTCGTTGCGGACGAACGCCGCCCGGTTGCCCTGGCTGCGATCGAGCCGGAACTGAATCACCTTCACGCCGCGCGATGCGGCCCATGCGTGCGCCACGGCATCGCACCCCTTGGCCTGCGCGGTCGTCGCGAGGATCATCTCGGGAATGCGCGCCTTGATGCTGTCGAGACCCTTCCAGAGCAGGTCGCCGTCTTCCCAGACCTGACCGCCGGAGAAGGCCACCACGGGTCCCTCGGGCGCGAACTGTTCGCGACGTTCCCGGGCGCGTGAGGCGAGATAGTCGCGGGCATCGATCATCGAGGCGTTAAGCGCGCTCGACACCCGGCTTCCCCGCACCGGCGAGAAGGGCTTACCGGTTTCGACACGGTAGACCTCGGCGGCATGGTCGCGCATGCACTCCATGGCTTCCCGGCACCCCTGCAGCGTCTGGCAGAGGAGCTGCGTATCCTCCAGTTCGGTCGCGTAGATCTCGGAGGGATCGTAGGCGCGGGCGAGTTCGCCGAGCTTCTTGGCCGCGTCATCCTCCCGGCCTTCGATCCGCTTCGCCACGACGTGGAAGCTGTTCGCGAAGCCCCAGGCGAGATCGGTCGCGAAGGCCTCCATGCGCGTGTCGCGCAGCACATCGAACATCGTCTGCATCATCATCTCGACGGCGGCCCGGACCTGCTCGGGATCGGGCATGTCCAGCGCTTCCGGCGCCTCGACAATGCTGAGCTTCGCCATCTCGCTATGCTCGATGAAAGCGCCTTCGTAGGTCTGGGTCAGGTCCTCGTGTTCGCGCGCGGCGGCGATGTGGCTGGCGAGGTCGGCGAAGTTGGTGAAACTGGTCTGCATGATAGCCTCCTTGGAATCTCATCCATTCGATGAGGCTTCTCATTCGACGTGCGGTGGTCGTGCCGGTCAGGGACGTTAATCGGGAAGCCGGCGCCAGCCGGACCCCGGTTAACGCCGCGAAGCGGGGAGCGGGGGAGCCGATTTTCTCGGGCCCGGAGCGAAGCGCAGGGATCGTGAAAATTGGGGGAACCGCTCATCCTTGACGGGCTCGGATCCCCGCACGTCACAACTAGGAATTCAGAGAGAGAGATTTTTGGTCACCCACCTCTCCCACGCACCCGCAAGGTGATCGTTACCCGTGTAAGGGCGGAGACCCGGCGGAGACGGGGCTCCGGGAGCCGCAGGCGAGTAGAGCGCCGGTCCCGCCCGCAGGGTGGGATGCGTCGAACCCCGGTGGCGGTGCAGATCGGTTCTTGAAATGTTGGTCGCTCCGGGCGTGTCGATCTGACAGAGTTGCCTTCATGAGGACCAACCCTTTTGGCTTGCCCGAGAGCGCCACCGACCGCTTCCTTCGCGAGGAACGGGAACGCGCCGCCCTGTACCGCAACGCGCTCGGCGGCAGCGCAGTCGCCGACGCGATCAGACAGGCGAAGACCGCCAGTGAGATGCTGCGCGGATTTGACTTCGACGCGCCCTATCGCGGGATACTCGACACGCTTGAGCAGGATCGCAAGCAACGCGAGAGCCTCAAGCACCTGACCAGCAATGCGTGGGCACTGTCGGTCACCGACACGGCGCGCCGAATCGCCCAACAGGACAGGTCATTGCTCGACCAGCAGCGGCATCTGGCCTCGTCGGTGCTCGATACGGTGCGTGCGTTCGAAACGAGCAAGTCGCTCGTTGCATCAGCGATCGCTGCGGCCAGTGCTGGCGAGACCTACAGGCGCGTGATCGCCGAGGCGCTACCGCGGTTCACGACCTTCAGCGCGATCGCCGAGCGGATGCTCGTGATCGATACGCTAACCCTGCGCGCCAGCAACGAGGAGCGGGAAACCGCGACCGCATTCGCAGCGCGCACCGTGATCGAGATGCAGCAGGTGGCTGCGGCGATCGTCACTGCGGAAACGGATGAAGAGACGGCCCGGCTGCAAGGCTCGTTGTTCGATCTCGTCCTGAGCTTCTTTCAGAGTCTTGGTCCCAACACGTTGCCGGAGTTGCAACGCATGGGCCTGGTCGGTTTCATCAGCTTCATTCTGACGATCTTGGGCGCCTATGCGCTGATACCGCAGCAGCAGACGATGAGCCCCGATGAGAAGGCAGCCTTCAGCTCGTTGAACGAGAAGATCGATCGGACGCAGGCAGAACATAACAGATACCACGAAGCCGCAGCCCAGTCCGAGGCGGCCCTCCTGGCGCAGCATCAGCGCGCCTATCTGACGCGGGCTGCGACATTGCGAGACGCGCCGTCGCGCAGTGGAGCCGTCGTGTGGAAGGCGCCGCAGGGTACCGAGATCGCGGTGGAAGAGAGCAAGGGCCGATGGCGCAAGATCCTGTTCCGAGACCCGCTCTCCGGCCAGCTTGCAAGGGCTTGGGTCTATGCGACCGCGGTGACGCCGCTCGCAGCTCCGCTCGCCGCAGATGGAGAATAGGATGGGTCTGCCTGTGGCGTGAACCATGCTATAGCGTGACGACGGGCAGCGGTGCGACATGAGTCCCGTGCCTGCCTGCAAGCACCAGCATCAACGACGCGGGGCGCGAGATGGACGAGGCATTGATCAAGGAAGCGGCCTTGGCACTAGCAGCGCGGCTCAAGAATCTGCTCGACGCGAGCATGGCGAACGAGATCATCTTGACGCGAGAAGAGGCGCTGCTGGCGCAGGGATTTGCGCAGAGCGTCGCGGACCTGCTCGTCGCTCCGCCGCGTCACGGCTGAAGTCTGCCGTCCCGGGTCCGCTCTGGTGACGAAGCGGCGCCGGAGCGCCGCCCGCCGAATGTCAGAAGAAGTCTATCTTGTCGGCCCAGATTTCGCATCCGTAGCGAGTGACACCGTCGCGGTCGTCCCAGCTCGAATAATGGAGACTCCCGGTGATCGCGACGGCGTCGCCTTTCTTGCGCGATGCACCAGACCGCGCGAGCCCGTTGAAGCAGGTCACCTTGTGGAACTCGGTGTCCTTGGCGGTGTAGCCGGTCGCCTCGTCGACATAGGTCTTGCCGTCCTTGAGCTTCAAGCGATCCGTCGCAACGATCAGGGTGGTGACGGTGCCGCGCGTCTCGGGGTCCTTGGCGACTCGGCCGGCGATGTTGACGTTGTTCATGGGACTGCTCCTCGTTGGGACCAGCGGCCTTTCCGCCGGTGACACCGAAGAGCGGCGTGCGGGAGCGCGCCACACCGGTGCGCGTAGCGCGCAGGGAAACCCCTGGAGGGAGCAGGCGCGGGCAGCCGCGAAGCGGCAACACGGGCGAGCGGACGGGGTTGTGGCGGGCGCCCGTCTCGCCGCAGGTGTCAGGAACCGGCGACGGAAAGCCGCTGGCCCATAGGATGAATGCGACCCGCGACGGCAATGCCCAGTCGATCGCGCGACCGTCCAGAACTGCGGCGCCCCGCTTACGGAGTCGCTGCGCCTTGGAGCGCAGCAGGTCAGGACGTGCGTTTCACCTGGGCGATTTTGCCGGCGTCATAGGCGGCAAGCCAGCGCGTGCGGATGGTCTCGTAAAGGCTCGCCGGGAGCATACCATAGGCGACGTCGCCCGCCGGATCGCCGGGCGTCGGTCGCAGGTCGGGGCCGGGCCATTGGAAATGATTGAGCTCGGTGAGGATCACCCATGATCGCTCGTCATCGAGTCCAAGGCGCGCCTTCGTCGCCGCCGGGATCTCCACCGCAAGTTTCGGGTCAGCCGGAGGTGTGTGCGTCACCGGAAGGACGGTGACCATTTTGGCGCCAGCCTTTGTGGTTGCTGCCAACAGAATTGCACAGGGGCGATCCTTGCTGCCCTCCTCGTGGCCGGCCTTGGCTTCGTGACTCCAGAGATAGGCGTAGCGGATGACGAGACCTGGAACCGGTTCAGGAATCGCCACGCGTCAGGACCCGACCTCGTTATCGAAGGCGGCGGCCTCGGCCGGCGCCCGCGCGGCGCGCACGCCCTCCGCGATGTCGTCCGGAACGTCATCGAGCGTGTAGACCTGACGATCACGGCTCTTGAGCCGCTGATACTCGGCATGCGACAGGAGCACGAGGCTCTCGTGTCCATGATGCGTAATCGTAAGCGGGCTTTCGAGGGCCTGGCGACTGAAGCGGCCGAAAGACTTCGAAACCTCAACGGAACTGGCGGTCTGTGGCACGATGATTCTCCTATCCGGAATGTACGGAGTTTCCGGATAGATCGCAAGATCGGCCGGTAGGCGAGAACAAGAATAGGGCCCGCTTCGCCGGGGGAGCGAAGCGAGCCCTGTCAGACACCGCACGCCTGGTGGACGCGCGGTGGGAAGATCAGTCGGCCATCTCGGGCTGACGGCGACGACGGCCACCAGATGCGGGCTCGCCGGCGGACGCGTGCGCGCCGCCGAACGCGCCATCGGCCGAGGACTCGCCCAGCCCGTCGGCGCCCGCCGGCGCCACAGGCTCGCCCGTACCCGGCAGCGGCGGCAGGCCGTCGTCAGCCGCCACCGTGTCGGTGGGCGCATCGCGACGGCGCGTCGGGCGCGACCAGACGATGTTGTACGAGCCGTCCTCCTGGCGGAAGGCCGAGATGTAGAGCGGCTTGTCGAGGCTCGGATCCTCGATCTTGCCGTTGAGGAAGGTTTCTCCGGTCGAGTTGGACGAGAGCTCGAACAGCGCGCCGACCTGCACCCACTGGCGAGCGGCCGAGAGTGCGAGGATCTCGAACTTGGGCGCGCGCGGATTGGCAGAGTGAACGGTGCGCAGCGCGATCACGATCGCAACCGTCAGCGTCGAGATCTTGCCGGTGTAGGTGCCGCTGTTGTTCTGGGTGATGGTGCCGATGTTCACGGGTCGTCTCCTTGAGAAAGTTCGCTCGAACCCCTTGTCCGAACACCTTTTCTCACCCGCTCCTCTCCTCGGCCATTCGGCCGAGTAAGGCGCGCCAGCGCCGCTCCGACGAGCGCCACTTCGGCGCCGTCGGGTCGATCTTCTTCGTCCTTCGGAAGCGTGGGCGGATCAACTCTCGCTGGGTGCCGCTTCGGCGGGCTGTGCCTTGCGGCGTCCGGTCTGCTTGGGCGCTGCGGGTGCGGCGTCTGCGCCTGCCTTGCGACCGCGGCGTGGCTTATGGCGACATA
The DNA here is from genome assembly GCF_003950455.1 of Sphingomonas sp. ABOLE. NCBI lineage: Bacteria > Pseudomonadati > Pseudomonadota > Alphaproteobacteria > Sphingomonadales > Sphingomonadaceae > Sphingomonas > Sphingomonas sp. ABOLE. The sequence goes on along the minus strand of NZ_QQWY01000011.1, from coordinate 6,994 downwards.
GCCGCCGCCGAACTCGCCGGCGCGCAGCCTGTCGCAATCCGATGCCCATTCGAAGCCGAATGGCAAAGCGGACTGGGCGCAGCGCTGGATCAGCTTGGCGGCGGTTTCGACGCCGAACTGTTCGCCTGAGAAGAACAAGGCGACCCGGCCGTCTGCGTCGGCTTCCCCGAAGTCGATCTCGAAATCGAGAATCGGGAAATTCTCGTCCGGGAAAAGGTCTAGAAGCCCGTCGAACGGGCTCTCCGCCGTGCGCGGGAAGAGCGCGGCGAAGTCTTCGCCCATGCCATGAAAATGCGCTTTAAGCGCCTCGAGGCCGATTTCTACATCGCCGACTAACTCGATCGCGCCGATAACGCGACGCAGCAGATCGGCTTCGGGGCTGGTGACGACGATGCCGAACGCGGCTTTGGTGTAGCTATTGGACATTGCCGGCTCCATGGATGGCCGGGATGTCGGCGGCGGAAGTGCTGACCATCAGCGGGGGCACGGCGAACTCGGCACCGTCGAAAAAGGCGATGACGGCCGCGAGCGAGCCAAGCGATTCGACCCTGCTGCGGCTGACGACGACTTCGTCGTTTTCGGTGACCGTATAGGAGGCCGCGTTGCCGTCGCCTGTCGCAACGACTCGCTCCGGCCCCCACTGACCGGAATAGCCGCCGCACCACCGCACGAAGGGGACGCGCCGCGAAAGGCACCAGCTTTCCAGTTCGTCGAAGCTGCCGCCTGCCACTTCGTGAGCGAAAAGACGAAGCGGCTCACCGGCGACATGGTGGTGCGGTTCGAACGGCTCACCGTCCCATTCGGTGGCGAGGCCTTCGCTGGCGATGATCTCGATCAACTCGGCATAGGCGCCCGCGCTGAGCACACCCCCTATGCTGATCGAAGCGGATACGCGGTCGGCCATTGAAAACTCTTCAAAATTGCGCAGCCGAGCGTGCTGCCGCGAAGGCGGCTGCGACGGGTTGCTGCTGCTATTGGGAAACCTGCCTGGGCAGGTGGTTCAGCTAGTGAATCGATCCGAACAGGCGGCGCTTGGATGTGGCCTGGTGAAGTCCGTCCTTGATGCCGTTCGTTGCGCGCATCTCGGCGGTAAGCTGCTCGGCAAGTCCGGCGGGCACGATCGCATGCGGCGCGACGATGGCAATCGCGGCCTCGGCGGTGAGCAGTTCCCCTGGCTCCATGCCGGTCCAGATCAGGGGCTCGCCCTCGGCGGGCTCGTCTTCCGTGGTAAAGAAGACCTGCGCAAAGAATGTCTGGAGCGGGCGATCCCAGCCAATCACGGCCCGCACCACGTCGATGCTGTCCGGCTTCGGCTCAAGATCATGACGGCTCATGCGTTGCTCCTTTGAAGCCGGTGCTGAACGTGGCGTGCTGCACCCTCGGCGCTGCTGATCGCCTTTCCCACCGCCGACGCGGCCTGACGGGCGCCAGCCTGACGGAGCAGACTACGGGCTTCGCGCATTCGCTCAACCGCAATCGCGATGGCCTGGCAGTGCTCGGGCGTGGCCGGGGTGATCCGACGCATAAAACCTCCGATTTGGATGCAGGGGCGTGCTAAGGGCTAGTCGTCTTCCGGCAGCATGATCGTCATGACCCGCGTCGTGACGTCCGGGTCGGCCGGGTTCTCGGAGCCCCACTCGATCGAGCCATCATAATAGTCGATTGCGAAGCGGATCTGCCGGCCTTGGAACGTGACCTCACCGCGGCGGCGCTCGACGCGCTCGTCGGGCGCGAAGTCGCAGCGATCGATCGCCATCAGCAAATCGCCGTAGCTGCGAACGGTCTCGTGGCGGTCGTCGCCATCGGCAAGCGCCGCCGCGCACGCTGCGGTGATAACGATGCGCGCCCTTGGATCGAGACCTTGGCGGACACGGTCGTTGAGAACGGCAATGCGAGAAATCTGGTCGGTCATGCTGTCTCCATAGGGCTGGCGCGATTTGTCCGGCACACGCCGATGCTCTCGGCCTCGGCGGCAAAGAGCGGCAGCGTCGGATGCTGGACCGGAAGCGCTTTGGGATAGGGCAGCCGGGGGAGTACGCGGCCGCGGCGGCGGGCCTCGCGGGTAAGCTCGAAGCAATAGGCGAACAGCCCGGCTTGTTGGTGGGCAACGAGGTGCCGCTCGCGTTGTAACCGCCAGAGCCAGTGGCGCGGCTCTTCGCCGATGGCCGGCCTCGGGACCCCGAGGGCAACGAGCTGGTCGATCGCGCCAGCATGGCCTTGCTCGCCGAGACGGATTTTCGAGAGCGTCCTACCTGAAACCGTGATGTCGCCGACCCGCAGGACTGAACGCGGCCTCGTGATCGCCCGGTGCGCGGCCGAGAGCGCACAATAGATGCGGCCGATGTGACCCGCGCCGGGATCGCTGTAAGATACGACGGCCTCGATCACTGGGCGTTCCCGGCGGAGGTGCCGCAAGGCGCGCGCCAGGAAATAGCTTTCACCGTTCTGGGGCACCGCATCGGTGAGAATGAAGCGGGCCAGGACGCAGCCGCGCGCAGGGTCGTCGAACCCGGTATGACGCGAGATAACGGCCCCCGTGGTCGGGACTGCGAACACCGCCACGCCTTCGAGGACGCCAGCGGCACCGAACAGTCCAACAGCGACTTGAGCTGCCGGATAGGACCGGAGGTAGTGATGGCGCGCGATGAACGCGCGTGCCTCGCCATGCTCGATGACATCCACATGGTAGGCGCTTGGATCGATGAGCTCGAGATCGCGCGCCCATAACGAGCGCCGCTCCCGCCATCGCTGGCTGCGGTCTGTCTGCATGATATTGGCCCGCAGCGTCAGGCGAAGAGTCGCACCGCCTGCGCGACCGGAAGCGAAAGCTGCAGGTCACGCCGAAGCTGCGCTGCGAAGCGATCGGGCGAAAGCAGCAAGGTGATCGACGCGAAATGGTTGCGCTGGCCACAATAATCCGTGCGGCCGCTCACGCGCCGGTAGAGCACCTCCCGATCCTGGCCGAGCCCGCCCAGTGAGAGCTGGACATAGACTTGGTCACCGTGAAGCGTGATCTCGCCGGAGACCGCAGGGCCGCCCTTGTTGGAGCGGACGGAGTAGCTCTCGGCTTCGAGGCCCAGGGCCTCGGCGAGCCGGCGCATCGCGGTTCGCCCTTCGGCATGGAAGGTGCGCTTCGCGGCCTCGTCATAGGCGACGCCGCGATAGGCGAGCGTGCGCAGCACAGGATGTCGGCGGATCTCGGCGATCTGGTCCATGCAGGTGCGGCGCAGAACCATGCTGTCCGGGCGGCGCTCGGTCACCGATACGAGATGCCTCACGAGCAGTATGACGGCAGCGTCGCACTCGGCGTCCTTCCCGGCATTGCGGCAATCGGTGATCGCGGCGTGGATGGCGTGCAAGCCCGTGCCGATGGTGGTCAGGGCGCTGGGGTCGAGCGCCTGCTGGTGGCGCATCGCGACATCGTAGGTCATTGACGGGGTACTCCGGTCTCAAGCGCAAATCCGCTCGACCAGCCCCTTCCCCTCTCTTCTCCTTCACGCCGCTAGGCGTCGACGATCAGGCAGCCGCCGGCAGAGGTATCGGTGCGCAGCGTCCGCTGCCGAGGTTGATGAAAGCACCCGCGTGACCGATTGATCCGCGACCGAGCAGGTCGAACAGGAGTGACAGCGCGTGGCTTGCCACGATGCGGTTCACGAAGAGCGATTGTCGCTCCAGGGCCTCGGCGACCGAGCAGGATGGCGCGTCGTCGTCCGGCAGGCTCTCGTCGGCGAGTTCCGGGAAATATTCGAGGACGGTGGGCAAGCGGCGCTCGTGCCGCTGATTGGCAGCGGCGGGGCAGCCGATGATGAATTGGCCATCGCCTGCGCGGTTGCCGAGGTCCAACCAATAGAATGGTACCTTGGACCCTCGACCGAACGCGGCGCCGAGGGCGCGGCGAGCTGAGGCGGTATCGACGCAGCTGATCAGAATGTCTGCCCCCGATACATCGATCGCCTCGGGCGCCCGGCCGTGAACAGCTCGCCACGCAAGACCGTGCGCAAGGTTGATCCGCTCCGTCAGCGTATGGGCTTTGGAGTTGCCGAGATCGCAGCGGTAGAAGGGCTGACGGCCGAGGTTGGCCTCGGTTACGACGTCATCGTCGACCACGATCACATGCAGCGATCGCGACGAAATTGCGCGCAACGCCGTGTCGAGCGAGGCGAGGCCCATCAGCATCTGGGCGCCGTTTCCCCCGCACCCGATCAGAACGACATTGCTTACGCGGTGGTGGAGCCCTTCCGGCAGGAAGTGGCGATCACGGGTCTCAGACGGCATGGCCGGATCCTTCGAAGGGGCTGCGCGGAAGCGGAAGGAACATCCCGCCGGCGCAAAGCCGCGTGGCAAACTCGGGCTCGCCGGGCCCACCGAGCCGGCCGATGACGAGCGCGATCTTGGTGGTGTGAGCGTCATCGGTATCGTCCGTGGCGCTGAAGAAGGCCCGGCCATGGCCGTGGCTGTGGATGTCGCAGACGATGTGGCGGTTCCCGGGCAGGACAGGTGTCCGATAGACCAGGCGCGACGGCGTCGCCTCGTCGATCTGCGGGAAATCGAGAAGGAAGCGCCGATCGTCCTCGTCCCACACGATGAAGGCCGCCGCCTCGTTGGGCAGCGCCGCGCCGAAATGATCGATGATCTGGGCCAGGAACGCCCGTGGTATCAGGCCGCATCGAAGGTTGGCGCGAGGCTCGCCCACGCTACCATAGGGCAGGTAGGCGGCAATCGGCGGCGTGACAGGCACATCCAGCTCGAGCCAAGGGCGCCTGATAATCAGGAAGACGCCGTCTCGGCCGATCGCGAGGCAATGGCCCGCGCGCGAAGCCTGCACCGCGTCCAGGCCGGGTGAGCTGCCGCTCGGCGGCGCAGGGAAGCATGGGACGGCCGCTAGCAGGGCAGCCGCCGTGGGGTCATCGGCGAGCGCCGTCATCGTCTCGTCCTTTCGATGAGTTGGCCAAGCGTCAGCGGCTCGATCGCCTTGCGGGACGGTGCCGCAACTGACCGACGTTTGACGGCGAAAGCCTTGAGACGCCTGACCGGGAAGCGGGCGGCGCGCCGCGCCGCAAGGTCGTCCCAAAGGGAGATGAGCCCACCCTTCCCCGAGACCGTCTGGTCCTGCCCGTGATTGGGATGGGTCGACCAGGACTCGAACAATGCCCGTTCGAACTCCGGGATGGCGGAGACGGACAGCGTTCCGGGCTTCGGAATATTCCCCCAGCATAGCGTGCCGTCGGCGTAGACATTGAGGATCGGCGAATGGAAGACGATGGAGTCGGCAGTCGGCCGCTCATCCTCTCGAAGCGCGTAGACTCCCAGCGCTCGTCTCGTGGCCACGAGGAGGTGGGCCGGGTAAGGGACCGAAGCCACCGCTTTCGTGGAAAGGGCCTTCAGGCCGGGGGGTGGCGCGCTCAGATTGAAGTAGGCCGGCCGAACCTTCGCCGGGATCCACCACGCGAGGAGATCCTGGTGCGCAACGAGCACGTTATTCGGAAGTAGCTCGGGCGCGGCGGCGCGACCCAGTGCCTCGGACCATTGGCGCAGATGCGCCCGCGTCAGGGGCGTGCCGGCGGCGATCCTCGGCCCGGCGTCGTCATCATGCTCGATGTGATGAAGGCTGGCGAACGCCCGCCCATCCTGGCCGGGAGCGCTGTAGCGCGTGCCGCTTCTCGCGGCCTCGGTTCGATAAAGCAGGATGGCGTTGGTCAGCACCAGCCCGCCGGCGGTGGCTTCGAATTGGGTCGAATGCTTTGACATGGCTGCCTCAAAGGGTGTCGGGATCGAGCTGGATCAGCTCTTGGGCGGCGAGCAGAAACCGGGCGCCCGCCTCGAGCGATGCGAACCAATCGGTGACGCGAGTGGCGTCCGGCAGCGGGCAGAGGCCGGCGATGTCCATGAAGCCGTATTCCATGCCGTGGCGGGCGACATCGTCGACCTCGCGCGCGAACTGCTCGACGGGCACGAGCGTCAGGGGAGGCAATGACGAGCACTGCTCCAGGTCCGGCAAATATTCGTGGATGGTCGCGCCGTCGAAATGCCAGGCGTTTCGCTCATCCGGCAGGGCCCGAAGCGCCCGGTGGCTGCAACGCAGATTGCGAAGCGCGGTGCGCAGGCCGTTGGGCAGCGACCGTGGTGGTGCGGCGTTTGCCGCGATCATCCACTCCGGCCGTCGGCCGTTCATGTCCGAGGGCAGGATGGTGTCTTCGAGATCGTCCGGGTCGGCGCCGTGATAGGCGACGAGCGCATTGCGTGCGCTCTCGTCGTCGGTTTCGCCGTCCCAATAATACATCGAGATTTCGTCGAAGAGATCATCGTAGCCGAAGATCGGAAGCGCTGAGCCCATAGTCCGGGCGAGCGCGGTGTAGGCAGCGGCGCGCCAGCCGATCTGGGCGTCGCTGGTCTCGATCCAGCCGAGGTCGAGCTGCCCCATACTGTCGCAGACGATGGCGATGGCCGGCGCGTCCATGTCCTCGCTGTTGAGGACGGCGACGCGCAGTTCGGCCAGTTCGAGCGGCCTGAGAATATCCAGAACCGCCTTATCGAAAACGCGCTCGATGCGGCGCCGGGCCTCAGCGCGCGTGCAACGCCGTGCCGTCTGGTCGCGCGATGCAACCCAACCGCCAATCAGCTTGTGATGACGTGCAAGCGGCTGATCGAAGCTGACCGGGATCTCCCGGGACAAGACGACCGACCGCCCGGCCAGGTCAGCCGAGCGGGGGCAGTCGCAAGCCGTTGGGAGACTGGAGGGGCTCGGCCGGTTCGCCGTGTTGCGATGCCGGGTCGATGAGGATCTTGAGGTGGAGGGCCTGGGCCTGCGGGTCGCAGGGTGGTCCGGGAGAGCGGGTAGCGTCGCCATCGTCGAACTCGATCCATTCGAGGAGTGTCTTGCGGGGTGCGGCGGGAAGGACCGCGTCGGCCTTGCGCGCCACGGCTATCCCTTGGTGCCGACCGCGCGGCGGTACTCGGTGACATGGGTACCCGCGGTGACGCCGGCGTCGACCAG